>JAKURX010000071.1 GCA_022451505.1 Acidimicrobiales bacterium
CATGTTCTTCGCCGAGGACATCCCGGCCGCTGAGGCTCTACGGCTGGGGCTCTGCAATCGGGTGGTGCCCGCCGCCGAGTTGCCGGCGGCGGCCACCGAGTGGGCCGAGCGGCTGGCTTCCGGCCCGACCCCGAGCTTCATGCTCACCAACTGGCTGGTTAACCGGTCATTGGACGTGGACCGACGAACCCTGGAGGACAACGAAGCTTGGGCCGTCGAGCTCAACAGTGGGACGCAGGACGCCCGGGAGGGCGTGGCTAGCTTCCGCGAGCGGCGTGACCCGATCTGGCGCGGCTTCTAGGTTGACCGCCGTTGTGGTTGGGCGATGATCATCCGGGTTGACGCGGCGGGCGAGGTCAGGGTCGACGAGCACCTCGTGTTCACCGACTTCCACGTGGAGGTGCCGTCGGGCTTTGTCACCGACGACCTGGCGGCCACCATGGGCGAGGGGACCAGCGCCGATAATGGGCACCTCTGGATCGCCGAGGCGGCCATTCGACACTGGCTTGTCGGGCGAACCGACGATTTGTGGGACGAGGGTTTCTCCGGGATGGTGGCCTACGCGCGGTCCAAGGGATGGACCGACGAAGCAGGCACCCACCTGCGGGCTCACGTCGAGCACGTCGACTGAACGACAGATCGAGGACCGACCGAACCCGAATCGAGGACCAACTGATGGCCGAGCTGACCGTCTTTCACAACCCCCATTGACACGCCTCCAAGAACGCCTTGGCGGTCGCCGAGGAACTGGGGGTCGACGTGGATGTCGTGCTCTACATGAAAGAACCACCCGACGAGGCCCTCCTGCGCCGCATGGTGGCCGGGCTGGAAGGCCCGGTCGAGGACCTTGTGCGCAAGGATTCCCAGTTCAAGAAACTGGAGCTGGTCGCCGACGACTATGTCGGAAACGCCGACGCCGTGGTGGAGTTACTGGCTCGTCGCAAGGCCCTACTGCAACGACCGGTCCTGGTCCGCGGGGACCTTGACCGAGCGGGCCCCCTAGTGGCCTGCGTCGGACGACCGAAGGACCGGCTCTACGAATTCATCGGGGCGACGGGATCGTGACCACCTGGTGGCCGGCAGACGGGAGGGGCCGGTGATCGCTCTACAGCCGACGGACGGTAGCGGTTCATGACCCTCACGGCCGACCTGTGTGACGAGCACGGCGACGAGGTCCGGGTCTTGGACGGCGGGTTCGCCTCGTACGGTGGCGCTACCTCGTTCGCCGGACCGGTGACCACGCTGTCGGCCTTCGAGGACAACTCGCTGGTCCGCGAGGCGCTGGCCGAGGAGGGTGGTGGTCGGGTCCTGGTCGTCGCCGCGGGCGGCTCCACCCGGTGCGCCATGGTGGGAGGAAACCTGGGCGCCCTGGCTGAGGACAACGGCTGGGCTGGCATCGTCGTCGACGGCTGCGTTCGCGACGCCGCCGAACTGCGGGGAACCACAGTGGGCATCCGGGCCCGGGGAACCAGCCCTCGGAGAAGCGTCAAGCGGGGAGTCGGCGAACGGGACGTTCCGATCACTGTGGCCGGCGTGGACCTGGTGCCCGGCATGTGGCTGTGGGCCGACGAGGACGGGATCGTGGTGGCCGACCAGAATCTGGAGGCCTGAGGATCGCTCCCCGGTCGGCTAGCGGTCAGGCAAAGTCGGGTCGGCGCTTCTCGCCCAGAGCCCGAACGCCCTCCGCTTTCACCCGACCCCCGGGAGGCCGGTACGTTCACGCCCAGCGGCGCCATCTCGGGCGTCGGTAAAACGGGAGGAACCCGATGCTCGCTGCCATCCTCATGGAGACCCCCACCGAGGAACTGATGGTCGCCGACGACGTGACCCTGCGGGACCTGGCCCCCGGGGACGTCAAGGTGAAGATCGCCCACAGCGGCGTGTGCCATTCCGACCTGTCGGCCATGAACGGCACGATTCCCCAGACCCCTCCGGTCGTACTGGGCCACGAGGGTGCCGGCGTGGTAACCGACATCGGCGACGGGGTGACCCACGTGGCGCCCGGGGACCACGTCATCATTGCCTTCTCCCCACCGTGTGGAACCTGCCCGTACTGCACCGGTCGCGGCCAACCCAACCTGTGCATCGACGGCTTCTTCGCCATGAGCGCCAACCCACAGTTCCGGCGAGGCGACACGGTGGTTGGGGCCATGACGGGCTGCGGCACGTTTGCCGAGGAGACCATCGTTCCCGGGATCGCGGCCGTAAAGATCGACGACGACATCCCGCTAGACGTGGCCGCCCTGGTGGGCTGTGGCGTGACCACCGGCGTGGGAGCGGCGCTCAATACGGCCGGGATCACCCCGGGATCCTCGGTGCTGGTCATCGGCGCCGGCGGTGTCGGCGTGGCCGCCATCCAGGGGGCCCGCATCGCCGGAGCGGCTGTCATCGTGGCTGTGGACCTGCACGAGGGAAAACTGGACCGGGCCAAGGCCTTCGGCGCCACCCACGGCGTACTTCCCGAAGACCTCCCGGCAGCGCTGGCCGAGGTCACCGCCGGGGAGGGCTTCGACTTCACCCTGGAGTGCATCGGCATGCCAACCACGATGCGGCAGGCCTTCGACATGACCCGTCGCGGGGGTACCAGTTGCATCGTTGGCGTGGGCCGGATGGATGAGACCTTCGAGCTCTCGGCCTTTGAGATGTTCTTCTCCGAGAAGACCCTGGTCGGCTCCATGTACGGCGGGGCCGACGTGAGGACCGACTTCAACCGGTTCCTGCGTCTCTACAAGGCGGGGCGTCTCGACCTGGAGGGGATGATCAGCCGGCGGATCCACATCGACGAGGTCAACGACGCCATGGCCTGTATTGGTGACGCCGACATCATCCGCCAGGTGATCGACTTCTAGAATCGACAGGACTGAACCCAGGAGGAGTTATGAGAGTCATCGTCGACTTCGACCTCTGTGAGAGCAACGCCATCTGCATGCAGATCGCCCCCAACGTCTTCGAGGTCCGGGACGACGACTTCTTGTACGTCCTGGAGGAGAACCCGGGAGAGGATGACCGCTCCACCCTTCAAGAGGCCGTCCAGCGCTGTCCCAAGCAGGCCATCTCCCTGGAGGACTGAACGGCGGTGCTTGACGCCGTCACCATCGTCGGGGCTTCCCTGGCGGGCTTCTGGGCGGCGGAGACGCTCCGTCGTGACGGCTTCGACGGCCCTGTCGTCCTGATCGGCGAGGAGCCATACGCCCCCTACGACCGGCCGCCGCTGTCCAAGAAGTACCTGGCCGGCGACCTCGACGACGACCGCCTGGACCTGGTGTCGGCCGACCGACTGGCCGACCTGGACCTCGACCTGCGCCTCGGATGCCGGGCCACCGGCCTGGAGGTGACCTCCCGGACCTTGGAGGTGGACGGCATTGCCGAGCCATTTGACGGCCTGGTACTGGCCACTGGCGCCCGGTGCCGGACGCTGCCCGACACCGAGGGCATGGCCGGCGTGTACACGCTGCGCACCCGGGATGACGCGGCGGCCATCCGAGACGCCCTAGCCGCCGGGGTCCGACGGATGGTCGTGGTGGGGGCCGGCTTCATCGGTGCCGAGGTGGCTTCCACGGCTATCCAAAGGGGTGTCGAGGTGACCATGGTGGAGGCACTGGACACGCCGTTCGGACGGGTGCTGGGTACCGAGATGGGCGCCGTGGTGGCCGACGTTCACCGTTCCCACGGGGTTGAGCTGCGTACCGGGACGGGGGTCGACCGGGTACTGGGCGACGACCGGGTCACCGGTGTCCGCCTAGCCGACGGGTCCACGCTGGACGCTGACCTGCTGGTGGTGGGCATCGGCGTGGTACCGGCCACCGACTGGATGGAGGGTTCAGGCCTCGTCCTGGACGACGGCGTGGTGTGCGACGCCACCTGCCTGGCCGCCGACCGGGTGGTGGCGGCCGGAGACGTGGCCCGGTGGCCCAACCCGCGCTACGAGGGTCTGATGAGGGTGGAACACTGGGACAATGCCGTCCAGCAGGGGGTCCACGCGGCCCGTCGCCTGCTGCAAACCGAAGAGGAGGCGACGCCGTTCGCACCCGTGCCGTGGTTTTGGAGCGACCAGTACGACCGCAAGGTCCAGTTAGCCGGCCGGACCCATCCCGACGACGACGTCCAGGTAGCGGTCGGCTCGACCGCCGAGCACCGTTTCGTGGCGTTCTATGGACGGGAGGGTCGCCTTACTGCGGTGCTTGGCATGAACCGGCCCCGACACGTCATGCAGGCCAGGGCGTTGCTCGAGCAGGACGCCTCATGGGACGAGGCCCAGGTCTTGGCCGCCGATTGGGACTGACCGACCGACGGCCGACCCTGCGGGCCTGCGTGGTCGTCCTGGCGGTCTTGTCGGTGTCCGGCTGTGGGGGGCCCGAACCGGCGACGCTCGACGTCGAGGTTGTGGAACCGCTGGTTCCGGCGGCCCTCCTCCCGGCCCACCCTGACCTGGTAGTTGACGTGGACTGCGGAAGCCCGGATCCGGACCGCCTCGGACCGGTGACCTGTGTTGCCACCGTCTCAGGCGTTGAGGTGTCGGTCCTGGTGCACCGGCCGGCCATCGACGGAAGGATCCGCGTCGAGTCCCCGGCCCTGCTGGTGGATGCCGCCGACGTCGCCACCCGGGCCGCCGGGCGCCTGGAGGCCGACCTCGGGTTCCCGGTCGCCGTGGCTTGTCGTCCCGCCGTACGGGTGGCCGTCCCCGGTCAGGAGTTCGCCTGTCGGGCCACCGATCCGGAGGACCGGCCGATGGACCTCGTGGCCACCCTGATTGACACCGACGGCTCCTTCCGGCTCCGGTTCGGCTGATCAGTCGAGCAGCCTCTCCCGGAGGCGGATGTTCACCATGCGTCGCTCGCGGTGCTGGGCCACCATCAGGGCTCCCTGGGGCACCGGGTGGTCGTCCAGGAAGCGGTCCACATCAGGAGCTACCTCGGGTCCAACCAGGGCCCGGACGCCCTCCAGCATGCGGGCGATGCTGTTGGACGGCAGCCGGCTAGCGAGGTCGTCCCAGCGATCGGCGATTGAGCGCCAGGCCAGGGCCCGGTGATGGGGGTGGGCCAGCAGTGACCGGACCAGGAACGGAGCGTCCTGGGTGCGGACGACGCTGTCGTGGACCTCGCCCAGCAGGGCTTCGACAGCGGTCCGGTCGGGGAACAGGGCCAGCGCCCGGAGGTACCGCTGCTCAACCTGTGCACTCTCCGCCCCGTTGACCAGCCGTCGGAATGCGTCGCGTTCCTCGGGTCCGCCGTGGCTGGCCACCAGGGTTACCACGGCACCGTCCACGGCTGGGTCGGAGGGGTCCGAGGCCGTCCAGCGGCGTCGGGCCTCGGTAACCACCGATGGGTCATCGGCCAGGGTGCCGGCGGCGGCCAGCACCCCTCCCCGCAGCCGACGGGTCCGGTCGTCGTCGTTGGCGGTCGGCTCCCAGCCGAGATGGTGGACGACCCCCTCCAGTAGAGAGCGGGCCTCGGCGGCCAGGATCTCGTGGCGTTCGGGGGCTACCAGGTCCATCGTCCCGAACGCCCGTAGGACGGCCTGCCATACGGCCAGGTCCAGGTCGGTGGCGAAGGCGGCGGCGAAGTCGGCGAAGGTCGCCGGGTCGTGGTGGCCAGCCAGGGTGGCCGCCCACCGATCGTCCACGGCCATGGCCCGTTCGGCGGCGGTCAGCAGGGCCGGCCGGGGGGCTGCGGGTAGGGAGGTCCGGTGAAAGCCCGTCGCATCGGCGTTACCGGTGAGCAGGGAACCGTCCAGTTCCACGATCACCGGCCGGTCGCCGAGCAGCACCCGGTGCTCGCCGACCGTGGTCCGGAGCCGCACCGGGACCTGCCATCGCGTACCGTCGTCCCGGCCGTCGTAACGGAACGGCCGTTGGGAGAGCGTGCACCGGCCGTCGTCCGCCGTTACCTCGACTAGCGGGTGTCCACCGTGAAAGATCCAATTCTCCATGAGGTCGCCCACCGGCTCGCCGGAGGCCGCTTCCAGAGCCGCCCACAGGTCGGCGTTGTCGGTGTTCCCCCCGAGGTGGTCCGACAGATAGCGCCGGACACCGTCCCGGAAGGTCTCCTCGCCGAGGAACTGCTCCAGCATCCGGACCACGGCGGCACCCTTCTCGTAGGTCAGGACGTCAAACATGGATTCGGCGTCGGCCGGCGTGACCACCGGGTACTCGATGGGGCGGGTGGAGGCTAGGGCGTCCACGTCGAAGGCTGCGGCCCGGTCGGCACAGAAGCCCGACCACATGTCCCAGTCGGGTCGCCACGCCTCGACCGCCTTGACCTCCATGAACGTGGCGAAGGCCTCGTTCAGCCAGATCCCGTTCCACCAGCGCATGGTGACCAGGTCACCGAACCAGAGGTGGGCCAGTTCGTGACTAACCACCGAGGCCACGGCCTCCAGCTCCCGCTGGTCGGCCTCGTCCGGGTCGACCAGCAGGAGGACCTCGCGGAACGTGATGCAGCCCAGGTTCTCCATGGCGCCGAAAGCGAAGTCGGGCAGGGCGACCAGGTCGACCTTGCCTCCCGGTACCTCCAGGTCGTACCAGTCGGCAAGCCACCGAAGCGAGTGGGTGGCCACCTCCAAGGCGAACGCCGTCTGGTGGCCCCGCCCCGGCGGGTGGACGATCCGGACTGGTACGCCGTCCACGTCGACCGGCTCGGTCGCCTCGAGCGGCCCGACCACGAAGGCCACCAGGTAGGTGGACAGGGGGATGGTGTCGACGAACGCCACCCGGTCGGTGCCGTTGCCCAGTGGGGTACGCGAGGCCTGGGCACCGTTGGAGACGGCCAGCAGGTCCTCGGGGACGACCAGCGACACCCCGAACGTGGCTTTCATGTCTGGCTCGTCGAAGCACGGGAAGGCTCGGCGGGCGTCGGTGGACTGGAACTGGGTTGCGGCGATGGTGTGCTCGGTGCCGTCGTCGGCGACCAGGGTGCTCCGGTAGAAGCCTCTTAGCCGGTCGTTCAGGATTCCTGAGAACGACACCTCCACCCGGAGCGGCCCGACGGCCCACGGTTCAGAGGCGTCTAGGTGGAGCCGCTGGTCGGCCTCGTCCACGGTGACCGACAGGGGGATACGTCGTTCGGCCACCACGGCCATCGCCTCGTGGACAACCAGCTCAGCGGCATTGCAGGTGATCCGGTCGGTGGGCTCCACCACCGTGGTTTCGATGACCACCGTCCCGTCGAAGGTGTGGGTCACCAGGTTGGGGGCCAGCTCCAACTTGTAGTGACGGGGCAGGATGTTCCTGGGGAGGCGGTGGTCGGCCACGGGCGGCGAGCGTACCGGCCGGGCGGGTACCTTTCGCCGACGTGTAGCGGGCATGATGTCGGTTGGACGGTCACCGGGGCCAGTCCTACGGCCCGGGGGAGGCCAGCGTGGGAGAGGCCGTGGGAGACCTTGCACTGGACGTGGTGGGCGTCGGGAACGCCATCGTCGATGTCCTGGCTGAGGTCGACGAGACATTCGTCGTCGAGCACGGCCTGGCCAGGGGCTCAATGACGCTCATCGACGCCGACCGGGCCGTCGAGCTCTACGCCGCCATGCCGCCGGGACTGGAGGAGTCGGGCGGGTCGGCGGCCAACACCATGGTCGGCGTGGCGTCGTTCGGTGGGCGGGCGGCCTACATCGGCAAGGTGGCCGACGACTTCCTGGGTGAGGTCTTCCGGAGGGACCTGCGCCACGTGGGTGTCCGGTTCGACGTACCTGGGGTGGCCGGCGCCGATCCCACGGGACGGTGCCTCATTCAGGTGACCCCGGACGCGCAGCGAACTATGAACACACACCTGGGGATCTCTTCCCACCTCTCGCCGGACGATGTCGCCCCCGACCTGGTGGCCTCGGCCTCTCACCTGTATTGCGAGGGTTACCTCTGGGATACCGAGGAGGCCAAGGCGGCGATCCGCCGCGCCATGGACGTGGCCCACGCCGCCGGCCGGACGGTATCGCTCAGCCTTTCCGACGGATTCTGCGTGGACCGGCACCGCGACGAGTGGCGGGGCCTGCTGGCCGACCGGGTGGACGTGGTGTTCGGCAACGGCAACGAGATGTGCTCGCTGTTCCAGGTGGACGACGTGGACGTGGCGATCGATGCCGTGTCCAGCGAGGTGGACCTAGCCTTTGTGACGCTGGGACGGCAGGGGTCGCTGGTCGTCCACGGGTCCGAACGGATCCCAGTGGTGGCCGACGAACTCCACGCCGTTGTCGACACCACGGGGGCCGGCGACCTGTACGCCTCCGGGGTCCTTTACGGCCTCAGTCAGGGAGCCGACCTAGCCCACGCGGCCCGGCTGGGGAGTATCGCTGCGGCCGAGGTGATTAGCCACCTGGGAGCCCGGCCGGAAAACGACCTGGTGGCCGTGGCCGAGTCGATCCTGGGTTGACCGTGGCGTTCACCGCTCCGATCGGGTGGGACGAGGAACCCGGGGGTACCGTCCGGGCCATGAGCGACGGCTACACCTGCTTCGACGTCAAGTTAGACGGCGGCGTCGCCACGGTCACTCTTAGCCGTGGCGAGCAACTGAACACCATGGTCCCCGCCTTCTGGGACGAGCTCCCGGCCCTGGTCCGGGAGCTGGACGCCAGCGGTGGGGTACGGGTCATGGTGCTGGCCTCGACCGGGCGCCACTTCAGCGCCGGCATGGACCTGGCGGTCTTCGGCGACCGGCCGGACGAAGACCTCAAGGCCGGTCCGGGGCGCCTGCGGTCAAACTTCCGGTCCAACGTGCTGCACCTCCAGGAGACCTTCTCCGTCCTCGAGAAGGCCCGTATGCCCGTCCTGGCCGCCATCCAGGGCGGCTGCATCGGTGGAGCTGTGGACATGGTCACGGCCTGCGACATGCGCTACGCCACCGAGGACGCCTTCTTCTGCATCCAGGAGATCAACATCGGCATGACCGCCGACGTGGGCACCCTCCAGCGGCTACCCAAGCTCATCCCCGAGGGTGTCTGTCGGGAGTTGGCCTACACGGGTCGCCGGATGCCAGCGGCCGAGGCGAAGGCCGTCGGCCTCGTCAACGAGGTGTTCGCGGACCACGCGGCGCTCCTGGACGGGGTCCGGGAGGTCGCCGGGACCATCGCATCCAAGTCGCCGCTGGCCGTCTACGGCTCCAAGGAGATGATCACCTACACCCGCGACCACTCCACGGCCGACTCGCTCGACCACATCGCCACCTGGCAGGCCGGGATGTTCCAGCCCAGCGAGATGGTGGAGTCCTTCACCGCCAGGGCCGAGAAGCGAGATGGCGACTTCGAGGACCTGCTGCCCTTCGAGGGCGGCGTGGGCCAGGGAGTCGGCTGAGGCCGGGCCTCCACGGCGGGGAACGGCACGGATCGTGTCTCCCTCGTCCGACCCGGCCCAGATCGGGGCCGCGACCGCCCGTCGTATCGCCC
>JAKURX010000072.1 GCA_022451505.1 Acidimicrobiales bacterium
CACGGCCCCGATCAGCTGGTCGTAGATGCCGAGCAGCAGGGCGACGGTGCCACCCGAGACCCCGGGGACCACGTCGGCAGCTCCCATGAAGGCCCCCCGAACCACCTGGAGGGAGGCCCGGAGGAGGCGTCCCTGCGCCCCGGGCGCCGACATCAGCCCTCCCGATCCGGGGAGCTCGTCGGATCGGCGACCAGGTACGAGGCCAGACGCTCGACCATGGTCTCGGGCAATCTCACGGGCCGTCCACTGGTGCCGGTGACCGCGGCCACCACCTCCTGGGTGGCTAGGACGTCGTCACCCCGCATGATGCGTTGTCCCCACCGTGACGAGGCCCGGCGGATCTCCAGCACTTCCGTCTCGACGACCAGGGCGTCTCCGCCCACAGCGGAGGCCAGGAACCTCGTGGCGATCTGGGTGACCACAAAACGGAAGCCCTCGTCCTCCAGGTCGTGGAGGCCGAGGCCCACCTTGTCCAGCAGCTCCACCCGCCCGGTCTCGAACAACTGCACGTAGACGCTGTGGTTGAGGTGTCCGTATGGGTCGAGCTCGTAGAAGCGGACCTTCACGGGGTGGCGGTGGGGCACGGCGGCGACGCTAGCCGGGGCGGCATTGGGCGATCGGCCGGTGCCGAGGCCTCCCCTGCCCGGGTCGTTCAGGTGGCCGGCGTTACCCTCGGCCGATGGCCGATACCGCGACACCGCAGGGCATCGAGCTGTTCTCCGAGGCCTTCGATCCTGGTCCGGGCTGGTCGCCTGGGGATCCCGCCGTCCTGTTGGTATCCGGTGCCGACTCCCACTGCACCCGGTGGACGCCGGAACTCATCGGTCCTTTGGTGGACTACGGCTTCCGGGTGGTTCGCTATGACCACCGGGACTGGGGCCTGTCCACCAAGGTCTCGTCCGACGTGGGCTACACCCTCGACGACCTGGCCGACGATGCCTTGGCCGTCCTCGACGAGCACGGGATCAACCGGGCCCACGTGGTTGGTCGGTCGATGGGCGGCATGGTGGCGCAGGTCCTGGCCCTCGACCATCCCGGCCGGGTGAACACCCTCACGCTGGTGTCCTCGACGCCCGGCCTGGGCGATGACCGCCTTCCGTCGGCCGCCGACTGGCTAGTCGACCGGATAGCCGAGCGGCTGTTCGCCCCGCCGCCCACCACCCCGCAACAGCGGGCGGCCTGGGTGGTGGAGTTGGACGAGATGTTCGCTGGGAGCCGCTATCCGGTGGCCACCGGAGACCGGCTCCGGGTGGCCATAGACGAGGTGGCGCGGTACTGGTACCCGGAATCGGGGCACGGTCCGGCGGCCAACTCCTCGTCTTCGCGCCTAGACCGACTAGGGGAGGTGGCGGTGCCCACCCTCGTTGTGCACGGGACCGCCGATCCGGTCTTCCCTGTAGAACATGCCCTGGCTCTGGCCGACGGAATTTTGGGGTCTGAGCTGTGGCTGGTCGAGGGCCTGGGCCACGAGTTTCCGGACGGGCTGGTTCCCGATCTCTTGCCCCGCCTACTAGCCCACCTGGGTCGGGCCTGACCGGGCCGGGGAGGCCCCGGACCCACGTTGTCAACCGGCGGCGTTCCGAGCCGCCGGGAGGTTCGGCTAGTGCTGGCTGGCTAGGGCCCGGTTCTTGACCTTGGCCTTCATGTAGTCGCGGTTCATGAAAGCTATGAAGTCCAGAGAGATCTCCTTGGGGCAGGCCTCGAAGCACTCACCGTGGTTGGTGCATGAGCCGAAGAACTCCTCCATGACCTCCACCATGGACTCGGTCCGGCTCCACCGCTCCGCCTGGCCCTGGGGCAGCAGGCCGAGATGGCCGACCTTGGCCGAGGTAAAAAGCTGGGCAGCCGAGTTAGGGCAAGCGGCCACGCAGGCCCCGCAGCCGATGCAGGCTGCGGCGTCGAAGGCCTGGTCGGCGGCCGCCTTGGGAACCGGGGTCAGGTTGGCGTCCGACGCCGCTCCTGTGTTCACCGAGATGAACCCCCCGGCTTCAATGATCCGGTCCAGCGGTGAGCGGTCAACGGCCAGATCGCGTATCACGGGGAAGCCGGCGGCCCGGAACGGCTCGATAACGATCTCGTCGCCGTCCCGGAATTCCCTCATGTGGAGCTGGCAGGTGGCGGTGGCCTTCTGCGGACCGTGGGCCCGACCGTTGATCATCACGCCGCAGGTCCCGCAGATTCCCTCCCGGCAGTCGCTCTCAAAGGCCACTGGCTCCTGGCCGGAGTCGTTGAGCTGTTCGTTCAACAGGTCGAGCATCTCCAGGAATGAAGCGTCGGTGCTGATGGCCTGGTGGTAGGTCTCGAACCGGCCCGCGACGTCGGGGCCCTCCTGGCGCCACACCTTCAGGGTGACGTTGATGGTCTCGCCGCGTCCTCCGGACATATCGGGCTCCCCTTCCGGCTCCGCAGCCCTACTTGTAGGAGCGCTGTGCCAGCGCCACGTTCTCGAAGGCCAGCTCCTCGCGGTGGCGGGTCTGGGCGGTGCCGTCACCGTTCCACTCCCACGCCGCCACATGGGCAAAGTTCTCGTCGTCGCGCTGGGCCTCACCCTCAGCTGTCTGGTGCTCCTCCCGGAAGTGGCCGCCGCACGACTCCTTCCGCTCCAGGGCGTCCCGGGCCATCAGCTCGGCCAGGTCGAAGAAGTCAGCTACCCGGCCGGCCTTCTCCAGCGACTGGTTGAGTGTCTCGGCACTGCCCAGGACTCGCACGTCGCGGTGGAACTCCTCGCGGAGCGCCGGGATCTCGGTCAGGGCCTTCTCCAAGTCGGATCGGTTGCGCTCCATGCCGATGTACTCCCAGACGATCCGACCCAGTTCTCGGTGGAAGTGGTCGACGGATTGGGTTCCGTTGATGGACAGCCAGCGCTTCTGCTCGTCCTCCACCCCCCGGACTGCCTCGGCGAACACCGGGTCGTCGGTGGGCACTGCGGCTTCGCCCAGCAGGCCGGCTAGGTCGTCGCCGATGGTGTACGGGAGCACGAAGTAACCGTCGGCTAGGCCCTGCATGAGGGCGCTGGCCCCCAGCCGGTTGGCACCATGGTCGGAGAAGTTGGCCTCGCCGATGCAGTACAGCCCGGGCACCGTAGTCATCAGGTGGTAGTCCACCCAGAGGCCTCCCATCGTGTAGTGGATGGCTGGGTAGATACGCATGGGTTGCTCGTACGGGTTCTCACCGGTGATCCGGTGGTACATGTCGAACAGGTTCCCGTACTTGGCCGAGATGGCTTCCAGGCCGTCGCGGGCGATGGCCGCAGCGAAGTCCAGGTATACGCCATTCTTCAGCGGACCGACACCGCGCCCTTCGTCACACACCGTCTTAGCGTTGCGAGACGCCACGTCTCGGGGCACCAGGTTGCCGAACGCCGGGTACTTGCGCTCCAGGTAGTAGTCGCGCTCGACCTCCGGGACGTCACCTGCCGACCGGGCGTCGTCGAACGCCGTGGGGACCCAGATCCGACCGTCATTGCGGAGCGACTCGGACATCAGGGTCAGCTTCGACTGAAAATCGTCACTGACCGGGATGCACGTCGGATGGATCTGCGTGTAGCAGGGGTTGGCAAAGAAGGCTCCCTGCTTGTGGGCTCTCCAGGCCGCAGTGACGTTGCACATCATGGCGTTGGTCGACAGGAAGTAGACGTTGCCGTAGCCGCCGGTGGCCAGCACCACGGCGTGGGCCGAATGCGGGGTGACCTCGCCGGACAGCAGGTCGCGGGTAACGATCCCGCAGGCCCGGCCGTCCTTCCTGACCACCTCAAGCAGTTCGGAGCGGCTGTGTAGTTCCACGGTCCCCGCCGCCACCTGGCGCATCAGGGCCGAGTAGGCACCGATCAGGAGCTGTTGGCCGGTCTGGCCACGAGCGTAGAAGGTGCGCGACACCTGGGCTCCGCCGAACGACCGGTTGTCCAGCAGGCCCCCGTAGTCGCGGGCGAACGGGACGCCCTGGGCAGTGGCCTGATCGATAATGTCGACCGAGACTTCGGCCAGGCGGTGGACGTTGGCCTCGCGGGACCGGTAGTCGCCGCCCTTGACGGTGTCGTAGAAGAGGCGGTGGATCGAGTCGCCGTCGTTGGGGTAGTTCTTGGCTGCGTTGATTCCGCCCTGGGCGGCGATGCTGTGGGCCCGTCGGGGGCTGTCGTGGAAGGTGAAAGCCTTGACCCGGTAGCCCAGTTCGCCCAGCGAGGCGGCGGCTGAGGCGCCGGCCAGGCCGGTGCCGACCACGATGACGTCGAACCGACGCTTGTTGTTGGGGTTGACCAACTTCATGGAGAACTTGTGGTTCTGCCACTTGTCGGCGATGGCGCCGGCGGGGACCTTGGCGTCCAGGGCCGGGCTGGAGGCTGGGGAGGGCGAGTTCACGGCGGCGTCCTCCTAGTGGCCAGCGGCCTGGTCTGCCAGGCAGGCGTTGCCTTCGACTTCGCCAACCGGACAGGTCCGCCCGTCCTCGTCAATGAGCCCGGCCTGGGCCAGGAGGGGGAAGCTCAGGTTCCCGACCAGGATCAGGCCGGCCACCCCGGTGGCCAGAGCACGTCGCAGGTGGTTGTAGCGCGGGTTGTTGACCCCCAGGCTCTGGAACATCGACCAGGCGCCGTGGAAGATATGCCACGCCAGGGCGATGTTGGCCACTACGTAGAGCACGGCCACCGGAAGGTTGCCCAGTGACTCGGAGACGTTGTGGTACGGGTCGCCGGGGACGAAGTCGTCCCCTAGCCACCAGCCCCAGGTGAGGTCGGCCAGGTGGTAGAGGACGAACAGGGCGATGATCGGTCCGGTCCAGCGCATGGTCCGGCTGGCGTACGTGGCGGCCACGTGGTCCCGACCGCCCTCGTACTTCTTGGCGCCGCTGATCCGGCCCGCCTTTTCGCTGGCCTTGCCGCTGATCCGGCTGAGGGTGATGGCCGAGTGGAGGTGGAGCACGAACATGCCCAGGAGGCCCAACCGGAGGAGCCAGAGAATGGCGCCCTGTGGGACCAGGCCTCCGCCCAGGGTGCGCAGCGACTCGGCGTATTCGTGCATGCGGGCCGGGCCCTCGTACAGGTGGAGGTTGCCGACCATGTGGGCCAGGACGAAGGCGATCAGCCCTAGGCCGGTGACCGCCATGACCCACTTGCGGCCCACGGCCGACTGGTAAAGGTTCAGTGGGAACGGCCACTCGCGCCCACGGGGACGCACCGGAGCCACGCGGTAACGCTGTCCGGTGGTCTGTGCCATGGGGCTCTCCTCGGCCGTCTCGCCCCGACCGGTGGCGGTAGTCGGGACGGGCGCAGGCAGCAGGGTAGCGCAAGGCAGATGGGACGGTTCCGGGGTTATCTCCCGTCTAGATAGCCGATTCCGAGCATCGCGGGTCGCGACCCTCCCCTGCCTAGCGGCCGTTGGTCAGCCGACACCGATGCGTCCGGAGTAGTGGTTGGCTACCGCTCCGGGGTCGGCGGATTCCGCGCTGTTGCCGGCGCCGGCGTCGTCTGCCGGGCGGACCAGCTGCAGCGCCAGGTCGACAGGGCCGGTGGCGTCGCGGGGGTGTTCGACGGTGCCGACCAAGGTGACCGAGTCGGCCTCGACCGGACCGCCCCACGACCAGGACTCCTCCTTCCCGGCCACGGTCAGGACAGCGTCCACCCGGACGTGGTTCAGCGGGACCCGGCCGTCGTGGACTACCAGGACCCGGAAGCGAAGTGTGGACCGCGGGGCAATGTCTGACAGCGGCGGGTCGGCCACCACAATGGTGGTCGCACAGGAGGCGGCCACTTGGTCGTAGGCGGGCTTGGGCGACCGGTGGTGGTCGACAAGCGAGCCGGAGACGGCCGGAGCGACGTCCAGCAGGCGGTCCAGGGCGAAACCGCCGGTGGGCCGGTACTTGCGGATGCGCAAGGCCTCCACCTGGATCCGCAGCAGCTCGGCCTGGTGACGCCTGGTGGCTGTCGCCCACGACCCGGGATCCTCGTAGTCGGCCGGTGGGAAGCGACGCAGCAGTACGTCGGCTTCGGCCCCGTACACGGCGGACAGGCGCTCCTGGTCCACGTCAGGCCAGGTGGCCGGGTCCAGCGTCCCGTCGGACAGGGCCGGCGATTCCTCGGGGACCGACTGGGATCCGAACGCCGACACGAACCGGCCCGCACGGGGCATCCGGTCCAGGTAGGTGGCTAGGTCGGCTCGTCGTCCGCTGTACCAGCCGAACCACAGATGGCTGTTGGCGTCGTCCAGGCGGGGGAGGTTGGGAAGTACCCCCGAGTGGCTGACTACCGGCCGTGACGGGTCGGCCTGGTCGAGGGCCCGGCGGACCGTTCGGTCGAGCACCGTGCGGTTCCAGGTCGGCTTCTGCTGGTCCAGCAGCCGGGGGGCGGCTCGGGTCCGGTCGACCGGGTCGGGTCCGTCGTGCCCGCACCACACGACGATCGAGGGATGGTGTCCCAGGAGGTCAACCATCTCCCGGGCCTGGCGGGCCGCTTGGCCGCGGACGTCACGGTGGTAGCCGCCCCGGAGGGGCATGTCCTGCCAGAGCAGCATCCCGGCCCGGTCGGCCGCCTCATAGAGGGCGGGTGCCGAGACGTGGCCGGCCACTCGCACCAGGTTCAGGCCGGCGGCGGCGGCCCGCTGGAGGTCGGCTTCAGCCCCCTTGGTGGTTACCGCGGCCAGGCCGCGGGCCAGCGGGGGCACGATGGCACCCCGGAGGAACAGCCGTTCGCCGTTCACCCGCCAGATGTGGTCACGCATCCGGACCGAGCGGAAGCCCACCGTGCGGATCGCTGTGTCGCTCACGAGGCCGTCGACGGTGGCCACGTCGAGGGTCAGCTCGCACAGGGGCTGGTCACCTAGCTCGGCGGGCCACCAAAGCGGGGGACGGGGTACCCGGACCGACCACTCCACGCGGTTCTCGCCCCCGGCCAGGGGCTGCCCGTGGCGATGGTCGATGCCCAGGACGCGGGTCCGGAACACGACCGGACGGGGCCGGTCGGTGTGGACCACGGCCCGGATGGCCAGGGTGGCCACGTTCTCGGTGGCTCTGGTGCAGACCACCCGGAGGTGGCGCAGGGGGACGGGTCCAGTCTCCCGGAGGCGGACCGGCCGCCAGATGCCTCCCGGATTCCACCCGTCGGGCTCGCCCTGGGTGGCTCCGGTCAGGGTCCGTTTCTCCTCGGGGTTGCCGACCGGTGGGCAGGTCACCTCGACGGCCAGCAGGTGGTCGGAGCGTTGGCGGGCCTCCTCGGTGACCTCCAGGGCGTGGGGGACGAAGTAGCCCTCGGTCGGACCCAGGTAGGAGCCGTCCAGCCAGACGTCGCCCTGGTAGGCCACGCCGTCTAGTTCCAGGAAGAGGCGGCGGTCAGGGTGGGGGGGGTCGGCCGTAAACCTGGTCCGGACCAGGAGTGGGCCGTCCGAGCCGGAGAAGTCCGGGTGGTCGGCCCAATGGCCGGGGACCTCCATCTCAGGCCAGTCGTCGTCGTCCAGGTTGTCGTCGGGGAAGGTACGGCGCAGGAGGTCATCGGCAACCTGTGCCCTCCACGGCCCGGAGAGGTCCATGGCGCCGACGCTACCGTCGGTGGTCCGGCCGCCGAGCTAGGGCGGTTGGGAGGCCGCGACTGGGTCGTGGCTAGGGTTCCGGCCCTTGCCTCCCTGCTGGGCGAAGAGCCCGGGGTAGGTGGCCCATCGGCCGGACTGATGGCCAACACGGTGGAGATGGTCCTTAAGGGCCTCCACCTCTCCAAGTTCTGAACAGGCAGGCCTCGGGGCCCGGTACCACTCCCGGAACTGACTGGTAATTCCGGTCGGGTCAGGGCCCGGTCACGGTCGGCGGGTCAGGACGCCGGTGTCAAAGACCACCCGGTCACCGACCCGGGTCTGGAACAGCACTGTGTCGCCGTCGGGCCCGTCGACTTCCCAGGCGTGGATGTCCAGTATCTCCCCGGGTACGACCGGCGACTTGAACCGGCCGCCTAGACCAGCGAAGCGGTCCGGATCGGAGTCGCATACGGCGTGGAGCAGGGCCCGTCCGGTGAACCCGTAGGTGCACAGGCCGTGGAGGATCGGCCGGTCGAAGCCTGCGCCGGCAGCAAATGTGGGGTCGGAGTGGAGCGGGTTGCGGTCTCCGCTGAGCCGGTAGAGCAGGGCCTGGTCGGTTCGGGTGGCGTACGTGACGACATGGTCGGGCTCACGGTCCGGAGCCTCCCAGGTGCTGGCCGGACCCCGATCCCCACCCCAGCCGCCCTCGCCGCCCAGGAAGAGGCCGGCCCGGGTGGACCACAGTGGGTTCCCGTCGGGATCGGTAACGTCGGTCTCCAGGTACACGAGGGCCGCCTTGCCCTTGTCCCAGATGTCACCGACCCGACCAGTGGCGATTCCCGAACCCGAGGCGGGCATTTCCCGGTAGCAGGTGATCGCCTGCTCGGCATGGAGTAGGAACATCGGGTTGAAGTCGCCGAAGTCCGGGGTCCGTCCTCCACCGATGACCACGCACTGGGTGGGGAAGGCCCGCTGGGTGATGCCATCCGAGTTCTCGGTCGTGAACTCCAACTCGAAGCCGGTGGGATTGGTGGTGCCCGCGCCGACGCCGAGGGCATACAGCAGGCTCTGCTTGGAGGTCCACGAGATCTCAGTGGGCTCGCCAACCGAACCGGCGGCGTCGGGGTTGATGGGCATCGGGCGCTCCCGTTCTGGTGTCGGTCGTCGGGTTGACGGCTCGCTCGACGCTACGGGAGGGTCCACCGATCGGCCCAACCGCGTCCGACCGGTGGCCGGGCACCTCCCGCCTACCCGGGAAACGGTGGACCGGATCCTTCGGGAGGTTCGGCGGTGCACCCGCGACGACATCCGCATGAACGTGTTCATGCTGGACACCACCCCACACCTGGCCTGGTTCATCGAGGAGATCAACCGCGTGAATGGGGGCGGGCATTCTCCACTACCGACGAGGACCTGGGTGACTACGTGCTGGTCGACTTCGTGGAACACCGACGGACGGTGAGCCGAACTCACTGATCGAGGGAACGTCGGAAAAATTCCAATTTCCCTTGCAATTCAG
>JAKURX010000073.1 GCA_022451505.1 Acidimicrobiales bacterium
TGTCGACGAGTCCTTCGGTGAGCGGCGCCCAGAAGCTGGGCCAGCCGGAGCCCGAGTCGTACTTGGTGTCGCTGTCGAAGAGTGCCTCGCCGCACACCACGCAGCGGTAGGTGCCGGCACGCTTCTCGTCCCAGTACTCGCCGGTGAAGGCCTGTTCGGTGCCGGCCTCCTGGGTGCAGTGGTACTGCATGGGGGTGAGGCGGTCGCTCAGTCGCTCGTCGGTCCCGGGCGTGGTTTCGGAGTGTTCCATGGCCCGACGGTACCGGATCTTCGGAAATGCTTGCATCGAACGTCTGTTCGCACTTACACTGTTGTCATTCGGGTTACCGGGCTGTCGACTCGGACCGGCTGTCACACCCTCTTCGTAGGGTCACCCCCAATCGATCAGACAGATCCAGTACGCCAACAGAACCGGGCAGGTCCCGGAGCAGAGGAACGGAGCACACCGATGAGCAAGGTCCGCAAGAACACCGGCGCAGCCCCTGTCACAAACGTCGACGGCGAGGGTCGGGGCAAGGCCCTTGACCTGGCGTTGTCCCAGATCGAGAAGCAGTTCGGCACCGGCGCCGTCATGAAGATGGGCGCCAAGGCCTCGCTGGCCATCGAGACCGTACCCACCGGGGCGCTGGCACTGGACCTGGCGCTCGGTATCGGTGGTCTGCCCCGGGGGCGGGTGGTCGAGATCTTCGGCCCCGAGGGGTCGGGCAAGACCACCCTCGCCACCCACGTCGTGGCCGAGGCGCAGCGCAACGGCGGCATCTGCGCCTACATCGACGCCGAGCACGCCATGGACCCCATCTACGCCCGGGCCATCGGCGTCGACGTCGACGAACTCCTGATCTCCCAGCCCGACACGGGTGAGCAGGCCCTCGAGATCGCCGACATGCTCGTCCGCTCCGGGGCCCTCGACGTGGTCGTCATCGACTCTGTGGCGGCCCTCACCCCCCGGGCCGAGATCGAGGGCGAGATGGGCGATGCCCACGTGGGCTTGCAGGCCAGGCTCATGTCGCAGGCCCTGCGCAAGCTCACGTCCAACCTCAACAAGTCCCAGACCATCCTCATCTTCATCAACCAGCTGCGCGAGAAGATCGGCGTGATGTTCGGCTCGCCCGAGACCACGCCGGGCGGCCGGGCGCTCAAGTTCTACGCCTCGGTCCGCCTCGACATCCGCCGCATCGAGGCCATCAAGGACGGCGTCGAGGTGGTCGGCAACCGCACCCGGGTCAAGGTCGTCAAGAACAAGTGCGCCCCGCCGTTCCGGCAGGCCGAGTTCGACATCATGTACGGCAAGGGCATCAGCCGCGAGGGCTCGGTGCTCGACCTGGGCGTCGACCTGGGCGTCGTCGACAAGTCGGGTGCCTGGTACACGTACGGCGGCGAGCAGCTCGGCCAGGGTCGCGAGAACTCCAAGAGGTGCCTCGCCGAGAGTCCCGAGCTGATGGTCGAGATCAGCGACAGGATCTGGCGCGAGGTCTTCCCCACCGAGCCCGAAGGGGCACCGGTCGTCGACGAGGCCACCGGCGAGTTCCTCGAGGTCGGCACTACCTCCGAGAACGGAGTCTCCGACAACGGGGCCTTCAGCGAGGCCGACGACCTGCCCATCAGCCTCGACAGCTGAGGCCATCGGCCGGCGGCCCCTCTGCGGCGGGTGGCCATTCCGGAACACGGCTCGGTGACCGGGACGTAGCCTGTTCGGCGTGACCGCCACGCCCTCGGACGCAACCGTTCGAACCGACCGGACCCGCACCTATGCGGTCCGGACCTACGGGTGCCAGATGAACGTGCACGACAGCGAGCGCATCGCCGGTCTACTCGAGGCCGATGGGATGGTCGAGGCCGGCTCGGAGGCGGAGGCCGACGTCATCGTGCTCAACACCTGTTGCATCCGGGAGAACGCCGACAACAAGCTCTACGGCGCCCTGGGCCACCTGAAGGCGCTCAAGGACGCCCGCCCAGACGTCCAGTTGGCGGTGGGGGGCTGCCTGGCCCAGAAGGACCGCGACCTGATCCAGCGGCGCGCTGGCCACGTCGATGTCGTATTCGGCACCCACAACGTGCACCGGGCCGCTCAGCTGTTGGCCGAGGCCCGGGCCAACGGGCCGATCTTGGAGATCCTGGAGGAGACGGCTCGAGACGATGCCGAGGCCTTCCCCTCAGTGCTTCCTACCCAGCGTGACGCTGACCACAAGGCTTGGGTGACCATCCAGATCGGGTGTGACAACTCCTGCGCCTTTTGCATCGTGCCGTCGGTCCGGGGGCCGGAGATCAGCCGGCCGTTCGGGGAACTCCTCGGTGAGGTCGGGGATCTTGCCGAGGACGGGGTGACCGAGGTGACTCTGCTGGGTCAGAACGTCAACTCCTACGGACGGGACCTGACCGTGCGCCTCCGGTCGCTGGATGCCGGACCCGCTGACCGGTTCGAGGCCGGTCGACGCTGGTCCGAGGATTCCTCCCGACGCGCCCAACCGCTGTTCGCCGACCTCCTAGTTGCCGTGGGTGAGGTAGACGGCATCCGTCGGGTCCGGTTCACGAGCCCGCATCCCAAGGACCTCCGCCCGGAGACCATCGTGGCCATGTCGGAGACCTCGGCCGTGTGTGAGCACCTGCACCTTCCCCTCCAGTCGGGGAGCGACCGCATCCTGGCCGCCATGCACCGCGGCTACACCGCCGAGCGGTACATGGAGCGCCTGGCGGCCGCACGGGCCGGTATCGAAGACCTTGCTGTCACTACCGACCTCATCGTGGGGTTTCCCGGAGAGACCGAAGTTGACTTCGAAGCCACCCTGGAACTGGTTGCAGCGGCCGGTTACGACTCGGCGTACTGCTTCGTCTTCTCCCCCCGAGAAGGGACGGAAGCGGCGACCATGGTCGGGGACTTCGTCGACCACGACGTCTGCGTAGACCGCTTCGAACGTCTGCAACAGGTCCTGAAGCGGTCGGCCCTGCTCACCCACCGGGCCCGTATCGGCCGGGTCGAGGAGGTGGTTATCGAGGGTCCAGCCAAGCGGGAACCCGACCAGGTCACCGGGCGGACTCGCCAGAACAAGCTGGTGCACCTGGCGGCGGCCGACGGCCTGCGCCCCGGGGCGTACGCCGACGTCCAGATCGTCGACGCCGCCACCCACTACCTCCATGGCGACCTGGTCGAGGTCACGGCCCCGCCCCAGCACCGACGCCGGATTCCCGTCGCGTCGGCCTGAGGACGGTGGCCCCCAACGGGCACCTGGTGGTCATCGGAGCCACGGCGTCGGGCAAATCGGCCCTGGCCCTCGAGGTGGCACGGCAGCGTCCCGGCGTGGAGCTGATCTCAATGGACTCCATGGCCCTCTACCGGGGAATGGACATCGGGACAGCGTCGCCCACGTTGGCCGAGCGGAACGAGGTTCCACACCACCTGCTGGACATAGTCGATCCCACTGAGGAGTTCACGGTCTCGGAATTCCAAAAGGCGGCCTCCGGCGTGCTGGACGACATCACGGGCCGGGGACAGAGGGCCGTGATGGTGGGAGGAACCGGCCTCCACGTCCGAGCCGTGGTGGATGACCTGGAGATCCCCGGTCGCTACGACCAGGTTCGGACCGACCTGGAGTCCGATGACGACACCGTGGGTCTCCACGCCCGGCTACTCGACCTGGATCCGGTAGCGGCTCAGCGGATGGAGCCGACCAACCGGCGGCGGGTCCTACGGGCCCTTGAGGTGACTCTCGGATCCGGGCGTCCCTTCTCATCATTTGGACCGGGGCTGGAGGCTTACCCGCCTACCCCGTTCGCCCAGGTGGGTCTCCGGACGGACCGCGACGTGCTGGACCGCCGCATCGCCGAGCGGTACGAACGCCAGATGGACGAGGGGTTCCTCGACGAGGTCCGTGCCCTAGCCGCCCTCCCCGGAGGCCCCTCCCGGTCGGCGGCCCAGGCCCTCGGCTACCGGGAACTCCTAGCTCACCTCCGGGGCGAGTGCACCCTGGACGAGGCTGTGAGCGACGCCGTAGTAGCTACCCGTCGGTTTGCCCGCCGCCAGGAGCGGTGGTTCCGCCGGGACCCCCGGATCCAGTGGCTCGACGTAGTTGAGGAGCCGCTGGCCGTCCTGGAACCCGTGCTCGAGGCCTTCGACCGGTGCGGACCCGAGCAGTGACGGCCCTGGTCGCCGGGGAACGGACCGTGTCGGCCAGTCAGTCGTGGACGAGACTGGTCCTGTGCACCTGACCCGCCACCATGGCCTCGGCAACGACTTCCTGATCACCTTTGCCGACGAGGTGCCCGACGGTGCCCCGGAACTGGCCCGCCGGCTTTGCCACCGGACGGACGGCATCGGCGCTGACGGCTTGGTCTTCGGTACGCCGGATGACGTTCACGACCGTTCCTTCACCCTGTTCAACAGCGATGGCAGCCGGGCCGAGTTGAGTGGCAATGGCCTCCGGTGCTTCGGCCAGGCCCTGCTCCGCGAGTCGGTCTGTGACGGTATCGACCTGGTGGTGGGAACGGCGGCCGGCCCCCGGCGCGTCGTGGTTGACGGCTCCCCGGCCGACGAGGAGGTCCTAGCCACGGTCGAGATGGGCTCGGCGGGGTCGGGTCCATCGTTCGATGGCCTAGAGGTCGACCTGGGTGGACCAGAGGTACGGAGGATGGAGAGCGTCGACGTGGGTAACCCCCACCTGGTGGTCCTGGTCGACGATCCGGACACCGTCGACCTAGGCCGGGTGGGCCCGGTCGTCGAGGCGGCCTTCGCCCCGGTGGGCTGCAACGTAAACCTGGTGTCCGTTCAGGATCGGTCGGAGGTCCGCCTGCGGACCTGGGAGCGAGGGGCCGGCCTCACCGAGGCGTGCGGCACCGGAGCCTGCGCGTCGGCCCACGTGCTCCGATCGTGGGGCCTGGTCGACGAGGTGGTGGCCGTCCACATGCCAGGTGGTCGGGCGACGGTGACCGTGGCCGACCCGATCCTCCTGACCGGTCCGGCCGTCCACGTCGACGACCACGACGTCGACCCAGTGGTCGCCTCCGATGGCTGATCCCACCGACAACCTCGGCCCGTTCCACGATGGGGCGGTCGACTCGGGCGACGGAGAAACCCACCGGGGTGCGTTCGGGGAGTTCGGCGGCGAGGCCACGGGCCTCATCGATCGGGCCTTTCGGGAGCGGATCGTTTTGGCCGGTGTCACCCTTGAGCGGGCCAATCCTGAGGCCACCGACGCTTCCATGGACGAGCTGGCTCGCCTGGTGGACACTGCCGGGGCCGATCCGGTGGCCCGTGTACTCCAGCGGCGTGAGGCTCCCGACCGGGCCACCTACGTCGGTCGGGGCAAAGCCCAGGAGATCCTGACGGTGTCAGAGGCCGTGGACGCCGACACCGTGGTCTTTGATAACGACCTCACCCCGGCACAGCAGGGAAACCTCGAGTCGATCCTGAAGCGAACGGCGCTGGATCGCACGGCGGTGATCCTTGACATCTTCGCCCAGAACGCCAGTAGCCCGGAGGGCAAGGCCCAGGTCGAGCTGGCTCAACTTCGGTACCGGCTCCCTCGGCTCCGCCACTCGGGGCGTATTTTCAGCCAGCAGGCCGGCGGCATCGGGACCCGGGGACCTGGGGAGACGCAGTTGGAGGTGGATCGCCGTCGGCTCATGCGCCGGGTCACCCGTCTGGAGTCCGACCTCCGACGCATCCGCAAGAACCGGTCGACCCAGTCCAAGGCCCGCCACCGGACTAGTAACCGGGCGGTTGCCATCGTTGGCTACACCAATGCCGGGAAGTCCACGCTCCTGAACCGCCTGACCGATGCCGGGATCCTGGTCGAGGACCGACTGTTCGCCACGCTCGACGCCACGACGAGGCGGCTCCAGCTCCCCGGCGGCGAGGCGGTGTTCCTCAGCGACACCGTCGGCTTCATACGCAAACTGCCCCACCAACTGGTCGAGGCCTTCAAGTCGACGCTCGACGTGGTGGTCGACGCCGACCTCCTGGTCCACGTTGTGGACGCTTCGGATCCCGACCCCGAGGGTTGCATCGCCGCCGTCCGGTCCGTGCTGGACGAGATCGGCGCCGATCGGGTACCCGAGATGTACGCCTTCAACAAGGCGGACCTGGCTCCCGAGTCGGCCGCCCGTCTCGTGGACCGGGAACCGGGGTCGGTGGCCGTTTCGGCAACCACCGGCGATGGCCTTGACGACCTGCTGGCTGCCGTGGGGCGTCGGCTCCGACGCCACACCGTCGTGGTTGAACTCTCGGTGCCCTACGACCGGGGCGACGTTCTGGCCATGGCTCACCGGGAAGGCGAGGTGCTTGACGTCGAGGAGGAGGCCGAAGGTTGGACCATCCGGGTCCGGGTCGACGATGGCTCAGCCGGCCGCCTGGCCGGGTACCGGACCGACATTGGGAACGACGGGGAGGCCGGCCGGTGACGGGTGCTGTGAATCCGGGCGGGTTCGTCCCACCGCCTTACCCGTTTGATGTGCCATCCGAGGTGCGGGAGATGGCGGCTGCTCTGCCCGGCGGGGCGATCGACCTGTCCCGCGGCGTACCGTGCGACCCGGTCCCTGCGGTGGTGGCCTCTGCCTTAGCTGAACCGGACCCGGCTCGACCGTACCCGCCCTCGGTCGGGACACCAGAGCTCCTGGACGCCGTAGTCGGTTGGTGTAGCCGAAGGATCGACGTGGCCCTCGAGGCTGAACAGGTCGGAGCCTGTGTAGGTACCAAGGAACTGGTCAGCGGACTACCTCACCTCCTGAGACTCCGCAACCCTGAGCGGGACACGGTCCTTCATCCGGCCGTGGCCTATCCCACCTACGCCATGGGAGCAGTCCTTGCCGGCTGTCGGGCCGTGCCGGTGCCGCTGGACGCCGAGTGGCGGATTGACCTCTCGGCCGTTGATGAGGCTGACGCGGCCCGGGCCCTGTGCCTGTGGGTCAACACCCCAGGTAACCCGGCGGGTGGGCTGGACGACCTAGGGGAGGCCGCCCGGTGGGGGAGAGAGCGGGGCGTTCCGGTGCTGTCCGATGAGTGCTATGTGGAGTTCACCTGGAACGGACCTCCCCGGTCGATTCTGCAACACGGTGTCGAAGGGGTGCTGGCTGTGCACTCGCTGTCCAAGCGGTCGAACCTGGCCGGCTTACGGGTCGGCTTCTATGCCGGCGACCCGGACCTGGCCTGGTACCTGCGCGAGACCCGTCGCCATCAGGGTTTCCTGATTCCGGGTCCGGCCCAGGCGGCGGGGGCGGCCGCGCTGCGGGACCAGGTTCACGTGGAGGTCCAGGCCGGCCGCTACCGGCGGCGCCTGGAGGTACTCGTCGAGGTCCTCGGGGCCGTGGGGGTCGAGGCCGGGATGCCGGAGGGCGGCTTCTACCTCTGGGCGGAGGCGCCCGGAGGCGACCACATGACCCTTGTCCGGCAGTTGGCCTCAGAGCTCGGGGTGCTGGTTAGCCCGGGCACCGTCTTCGGCCCGGACGGTGCCGGTCGGGTGCGGGTGGCCGCCGTGGTCACTGACGACGACCTGGAGGTGGTGCGTCGTCGGGCCGACTCCCTCGCCGGCTAACCGCCCCGTGTGCACCGGAACCGGTCCCGATTGGCGCGGGGCCTGGCAGTAGCCTCAACTCCATGTCCGACCTCCAGGCACAGATCGAAGAGATGTGGGCCGGGCGCGCCGACCTGTCGGTCGACGACGCTGGGGCCAACGCGGCCATCCACGCCGCCATCGACCTGCTGGACACCGGGCAGGCCCGGGTGGCAGAGCCCGACGGTTCCGGGGGGGTGGTGGTCCACGAGTGGTTGAAGCTGGCCATCCTCCTGCTGTTCCGCCAGTCCCAGATGACCACCATCGAGATGGGCCCCTTTGAGTTCACCGACAAGATTCCCCTCAAGACGGGCTGGGCGGAGCGCCGGGTACGGGTGGTGCCCGGGGCGCAGGCCAGGTGGGGCAGCTACCAGGGTCCCGGAGTCGTGATGATGCCCAGCTACACGAACATTGGCGCCTATGTGGGCGATAACACCATGGTCGACACATGGGCCACCGTCGGGTCCTGCGCCCAGATCGGGCGAAACGTCCACCTCTCGGGTGGGGTGGGTATCGGCGGCGTGCTGGAGCCGCCCAATGCCGTGCCGGTGGTGATCGGCGACGACTGCCTGATCGGCAGCCGATGCATCGTGGCCGAGGGGGCCCGGGTGGGCGACGGCGCGGTACTGGGGGCCGGGGCGGTCCTCACCGGCTCCATCCCGGTGATCGACGCCGGGACCGGCGAGGAGATCTCCCGAGGTGTTGTACCCGACTGGTGTGTGGCCGTGCAGGCCACCCGGCCGAGGGTCTTCGAGGGCGGAGAGTACGGGCTGCCGTGCGTCCTCGTGCTCAAGCGCCTGGACCCCGGCGAGCGCCACGACAAGTCGACCCTCAACGACGTGCTGCGTCGTCACGGCGTCACCACTTGACATCGGTCTCCCTGCCGTGACCGATCTGCTGGCCCTGACCGCCGAGCTGGTCGACATCCCGTCGGTCAGTTTCGACGAGGCTGACCTTGTGGCTCGCCTGGAGGCCGAGCTAAGGGCCGTACCGGGGCTGGGCGTTGACCGGATCGGCGACAACCTGGTGGCCCGGACCGACCTGGGTCGTGACCATCGCCTGATCCTGGCTGGTCATACCGACACCGTTCCCGGCGACACCACGGGGTCCCGCATGGACGGTGACACTCTTTGGGGTCTGGGGGCCGCCGATATGAAGGGCGGCCTGGCCGTGATGCTGGAGTTGGCCCGGACCGTGTCGGAACCGGTGGTCGACGTGACGTGGGTGTTATACGCCCGCGAGGAGGCAGCCATCGCCCACAACGGCCTCCGGGAGTTGTTCGCCGAGGCCCCGGACCTACTGGACGGTGATGTGGCCATCCTCGGAGAGCCGACCGGTGGAGCCATTGAAGCGGGCTGCCAGGGGACGATGCGCTTTGAGGTGACCCTGGCCGGCACCCGGGCCCACACGGCCCGGCGGTGGATGGGACGCAACGCCGTCCACCGCCTGGGAGGGCTGCTGGACGCCC
>JAKURX010000074.1 GCA_022451505.1 Acidimicrobiales bacterium
TCGGGGGCTCGGTGATGTACTCGACGATCACCCTTGCATCCGGGTTCGTCTGAGCGACACCGGCTGCGAAACCAGCTTCAAATTTCCCGATCAGCGGGAAGTTCACGCCGCCGATAAAGCCGACGAGGTCGACGCCGGTCTTCATGCCGGCTGCAGCCCCAACAAGGAAGGAGCCCTCATGCTCGGCAAAGAGCAACGAGGCCACGTTCGGAGCGTCGACCCAGCCGTCGACGATGGCGAAGTTCGTATCGGGGTACTCGGCGGCCACCTCGGATATCGCAGCGTCAAAGAGGAAGCCCACTCCGATTACGAGGTCATTGTTTTCTGCCATGAGGCGCAGCAGTTCGGGCCTGTTTGAGCCGTCCGAGTTCGGTGAGGCATCAGAGATGACCGCTCCGAGTTCGTTGGCTGCACGTTCCAGGCCGGCGTATGCGGAGTCATTGAAGGACTGGTCACCGCGTCCACCAATATCGAATACGAGGCCGACCCTGACCGGTTCGGCCGGAGGCTCGGTGGCTGCCGGTGCTGCTGTGGCAGCCGGTGCAGCAGTGGTCGCTGCCGGCGCCGCTGCGTCATCGTCGTCGCTTCCACACGCCGAGACGACTAGGGCGAACCCCAGCATCACGGCGAGAAGGCGGGTGAATTGCTTACTCATGAACCCCTCCGGTTCTTGTCGCATCGTTGCGCCACGCGACGGTCTCAAGACCGCCCGCGGGGTCGCGAACCGTAGCGCGGGCAACGGCTTCATGCCACATGCCGGGAGTGTTGACGGAACTCAAATGGCGTCGCTGCGCCGAATTTTGTCGAGAGTGGCAGAAATAAGGGTGGGCGACCAGGGGTAGTGCCGGCCCAAACAGGGCACTGACTCAGCTGTTGCGACCCAGGTTGGGCTTACGGCCGTGATTGGCCTTCTTGCGACGGGCCGATGCTTTCTGCCTGCTAGTGCGCTTCGACATGCGGATCATGGTACCGGCATGGTTCCGGGGATCCATCAGGGTGGCCGGCGGGCGCCGGTCACATCGCCGTGGACGGCCAGGTCAGTGGTCCTAGCCTGACCCGTCGGACCGGTCGCTGAGGGTGGTCGGGCGGATTCCCAGCTGAGGAGAGCGGACAGGTGGAGCGTTTCGGGTTCGTGGGCTTGCCCAACGCGGGCAAGTCCTCGCTTTATAACGCCCTGGCCGGCGGGGGAGCCCTCGCCGCGCCGTACGCCTTCGCTACGACTGACCCCAATATTGGCGTGGCCCGGATCCCCGATGACCGTCTGGAACGCCTGGCCACCATGAGCGCTTCCCGCAGGGTTGTACCGGCCAGCGTGGAGTTTGCCGATATCGGCGGCCTGGTTGAGGGGGCCTCCCAGGGCGAGGGGTTGGGTAACAGATTTCTGGCCGGCATCCGCGAGGTCGACGCCATTGTGTTCGTCCTCCGGGCTTTCAGAGACAGTGACGTGCCCGGGCCTACCGATCCCCTGGAGCACCTCCGGGTGGTCGAGGTGGAGTTGGCCCTCGCCGACCTTGACTCCGCCGAGAAGCAGCTTTACAAGGTCCGCCGGGCCTCTAAGGGGGATCCGACACTGGCCGGTGCCGTGGCGGCCCTCGGAAGGGCCGTCGATCGCCTGGCCGAGGGGGTGCCCCTCTACCGCAGCGACCTGACGGCCGGCGAGAGGGACGAGCTGCAACCATTCTTCCTCCTCACCGACAAGCCGGTGCTAGCCGTGGTCAACCTGGACGAGGATCAGGTGGTCGGCCCCGACGAGGTGCTAGCCCCGGTCGCCGCGGAACTGGCCGGAGCGGAGGTCATCGGCATGTGCGTCCAGTTGGAGGCCGAAGCGGCGCTCCTGGGCGACGGGGACCGGGCCGAGATGCTGGATGGCTTGGGACTCGGCGAGGGGGCCCTCCCGCGCTTCGTGCGGGCCGCCCACCACCTCCTCGGCCTGCGGACCTTCTTCACCACGGGGGAGAAGGAGAGTCGGGCGTGGACCTTCCGGGCCGGGTCGTCAGCCCCTGAGTGCGCCGGCCGGATCCACACCGACTTCCAGCGGGGCTTCATCCGAGCCGAGACCATCCGCTGGGACGTGCTGCTGGGCGAGGGGTCGTGGGTCCGGGCCCGGGAGTCGGGGCTGGTCCGGAGCGAGGGCAGGGACTACCGGCCTGAGGACGGCGACGTCATGGAGTTCCGCTTCAACGTCTGAGACCTACGATCACCTCCATGCCGTGGTTGGTGCGGGGAGATCAGGTGTTGTCCAGCCTCCGAGTGGCCGACTCGCTGGGTGTTCGAACCCGTGGGCTGGTGGGGCGTGACGGGCTTGAGGGGGCAATTCTGTTGCGACCCGCCCGGTCGGTCCACACGCTGGGCATGCGTTTTCCCATCGACGTGGCCCACCTGGACGACGACCTGACGGTGTTGCGCACCACGCGCATGGACGGCCTGCGGGTGGGACGACCGGTTCGTCGAGCCCGGGCCGTGCTCGAGGCCGAGGCGGGGAGTTTCGAGCGCTGGGGCCTGGCTGTCGGCGACGTGCTGGAGGTGCGGGAGTGAGTACGGCGGCCGCCGGTCCGGCCCACTTCGTGCTGGTGGCCACACCCATTGGCAACCTGGGCGACCTCTCACCGCGGGCTGTCGAGACGCTGGCTGCCGCCGACCTGGTGGCCTGCGAGGACACCCGCAGAACGGGACGCCTGCTGGCCCACGCTGGCGTGGTGGGAGCCGACCTGTTGCGTCTCGACGAGCACACCGAGGAGAGAGCGGCCACCGAGGTGATCCGTCGCCTGGATGAAGGCGGCACGGTGGCTCTCGTCTCCGACGCTGGTATGCCGGGTATCTCCGATCCGGGCGAGCGGGTGGTTCGCCGGGTGGTCGAGGCCGGCCACCGGGTCGAGGTGGTGCCCGGGCCATCGGCTCCGGTGGCCGCTGTGGCGGCCAGTGGTCTACCGACCTCCCGCTGGTGTATGGAGGGCTTCCTTCCCCGTAAGGGAAGTGCCCGAGCCGACCGGCTGGCCGAGTTGGCCGTCGAGGAGCGCACCATGGTGGTCCTGGAGTCGCCCCACCGGTTGGCCGCCACGCTGGCCGACCTGGCCGCCGTCCTGGGTGGGGACCGACGGGTGGTCGTGGCCCGTGAGCTCACCAAGCTCCACGAGGAGTTCCGGCGGGGGACCCTGGACGAGGTGGCCGTCTGGGCCGCCGAGCCACCGAAGGGCGAGATTGTCCTGGTGGTGGACGGGGCACCGGAGCCCGGCGAAGCCGACGACGACCGGGTCCGCGCCGTACTGGCCGAGTTGCGAGATGGTGGTGTCTCCACCCGAGACGCCGCCGACGAGGTGGCCCGCCGACTCGGGGTGTCGCGCCGTCGGGCCTACCGCCTGGCCCTGGAATGACCGGACCCCGGGGACCGGTCCACCGGTAGCCTCGGACCCATGGCCGACGATTCCGGGACCGACCGGCGCGCCGGGCGACCGGTGCTGGTCGCCGTGGCCTGGCCCTACGCCTCGGGCTCCCGCCACCTCGGCCACCTGGCCGGCGCCTACCTTCCGGCCGACATCTACGCTCGGCACCAGCGGCTGGTTGGTAACCGGGTACTGATGGTGAGCGGGTCCGACGTCCACGGCACCCCGATCACCGTGCGGGCTGATGCCGAGGGGGTTACACCCCGGGACATCGCCGACCGTTACCACGCCGAGTTCGTGGCCGACTGGGACCGGCTGGGTATCAGTTGGGACCTCTACACCTCGACGGGGACAGAGAACCACGCTGCGGTCACCCACGATCTTTTCCTACGCCTGCTGGAGAACGGCCACATTGACCGTCGAACCAGCGACCAGTACTACGACGCCGAGGCCGGTCGCTTCTTGCCCGACCGCTACATCGAGGGCACCTGCCCCCACTGCCACTACGCGGAGGCCCGGGGCGACCAGTGCGAGGACTGCGGGCGCACGCTAGACCCCGAGGAACTTGTTGATCCCCGATCCAAGATCACCGGCGGCACACCGGAGGTGCGCCAGACCGAGCACTTCTATCTCCGCCTTTCCGACTTCTCCGAAGCGTTGGGTGCCTGGCTGGACGGTCGCCAGGGGTGGCGGCGTCACGTCCTGAACTTCTCGAAGGGTTGGGTGGAGGACGGTCTCCACGACCGGGCCATCACCCGCGATCTGGATTGGGGAGTCGACGTGCCGGTGGACGATCTGGGGCCGGGCAAGCGGATCTACGTCTGGTTCGAGGCCGTCATCGGCTACCTGTCGGCCTCCAAGGAGTGGGCGCAGGTCCAGGGCGACCCGGAGGCCTGGCGCGATTGGTGGGAGGGGGACGAGGCCCGATCCGTCTACTTCATCGGCAAGGACAACATTCCGTTCCATACCATCATCTGGCCCGGGATGCTTCTTGGCTATGGGGGGCTGAATCTCCCCACCGACGTACCGGCCAACCAGTACGTGACCTTCAAGGGCGGCAAGGCGTCGGCCAGCCGGGGCGTTGGCCTCACCATCGGCGAGGGCTTGGACCTGTTCCAGGCTGACGCCCTGCGGTATGCGCTAGCCGCATCACTGCCCGAGCAGAGCGACACTGACCTGTCGATCGACGAGATCGCCCGGCGGATCAACGAGGAGCTGGTGGCCACCTGGGGGAACCTGGTCAACCGGGTGCTCTCGATGGTCTACAGCACGTGCGGGGGTGTCGTCCCGGCGGTCGGGGGTCGGACCGCCGACGACCTGGCTGTGCTGGCGACGGTGGACGGGGCCCTGGACGTCGTCACCGACCTGATCGAACGGGTGGAGTTGCGGGCCGCGCTCCGGACCGGGATGGACGCCGCGGCCACCGTCAACGCCTATCTGAACGCCACCGAACCATGGAAGCTGGCCCGATCGGACCCCGAGCGGGCACAGGCAGTGCTGGGTACGGCCCTGGCCGCCGTGGCCGGGGTACGGGTGGCCCTATCCCCCTACCTGCCGTTCAGTACGATGGCCCTCGATGACGAGTTGGGCCCGGTGGACGCCTGGCAACGTCGGGAACCTGTCCCGGGGTCTCCCATCGGGAAGCCCGCCCCGCTGTTCGCCAAGGTCGACGTGGCCGAGCTGCTGGCCGGGGACGACGGGTGACCTCCTGGTTCGACAACCACTGCCACCTGGGCCCTGACGCGTCCGAGGTGGTGGCCCGGGCCCGGGAGGCCGGGGTGGTGGGCATGGTCACCGTGGGCTGCGACCTGGAGGACAGCCGAGCCGCCCTGGCCACCGCGTCGGCCTACAACGACGTCTGGGCCACGGCCGGCGTGCATCCCCACGAGGCACGACACGGGGTGGCGGGCCTCGTGGACCTGCTGGGTGGGGCGGTAGCCGTCGGTGAGGCGGGCCTGGACTTCCACTACGACCATTCGCCCCGCCCGGCTCAACGCGATGCCTTCGCCGCCCAGGTGGCGCTAGCCAATGGACACGAACTCCCGCTGGTCATCCACACCCGCGAGGCGTGGGCCGAGACGTTCGACCTGCTGGACGCCGAAGGGGTGCCCGCCCGCACTGTGTTCCACTGCTTCACTGGCGGCCCCGACGAGGCCAGGGAGGGCTTGGACCGGGGTGCGTGGCTGTCATTCAGCGGCATCGTCACCTTTCCGTCAGCGAGCGACCTCCGAGCCGCCGTGGCCCTCTGCCCGCTAGATCGGGCGATGGTCGAGACCGACTCGCCGTACCTGGCCCCGGTGCCTCACCGAGGTCGAACCAACGAACCGGCCTGGGTGCCGTTCGTCGGAGCAGCGGTGGCCGAGGCCATGGATCGGCCAGTAGCCGAGGTGGCTACCGCCACCACGACCAACGCCCGGACCTTCTACGGGCTGGACGACCCTGTCTGAGTAACGGGCGGCCTGGTGCCGTCCGGTGACCAACGACCGCGGTTCCGCTGGGGCCCGACCCTTGCGCGATCCGGGGTCCGTCCCTATCGTCGCGGCGGTCATCAGGCCGGGAACGGCCTTGTCCGGAGGGGAAAGGGACGGAGCTCTGGGCGCCGAAACCACCGTGGAACGGTGGCGGGTGGTTGTCGTGGCCCTGGCCACGATCGCCGCGTTGCCCCTGTTCGTACTCGAAGATCCGACGTCTCCCGGTTCGCTAGCTGGGACGGCGGAGGCCTCCGTCGCGCCCGCCGTGGACGAGATTGACCCCCCGATGCAGGTCATCGAGTTGGTCGTGGCCTCGTGGCCCCACTTCGTCCCGGACGTGGCCAAGATGAGCGCCCGGGCGCAGGACTGGCATGTCGCCCGGTCGTCCCGCCCGGTGCTAGCCGGGCTGGCCGAGGTGGCCCGCCGGCACGAGGCCGAGGCGCTGGCAGCCGCCCGCCTGGTGGCGGCCGACGAGTTCGCCGAGCAAGAGCGCCTCGACGCCCTTCTGGAGGCCCGCCAGCGGGAGGCCGGACGGGAAGCCGAGCGTGTCCGTCTCCGCGAAGAGGAGCTACGGCGGCGCGAAGAGGCGATGACCACGCCAGGGCCCACAACGACCATCCCGTGGGACACCGATCCGCACCCGGACGGCCCATCCGACGTGCAGTGGGAGGCGTTGCGCTTCTGCGAAGCCACCGGGAACTACGAGGCGGTCAGCCCGACCGGGAAGTACCGGGGGGCCTACCAGTTCAGCCGCCAGACCTGGGACTGGATCGCCGGGATGCACCACGAGCACCTAGTCGGAGTGGATCCGGCCGCCGCCGCCCCCCGCGACCAAGATCGCATGGCCCGGGCCCTCTACGACTTGCGGGGGCGTGGCCAGTGGCCGGTCTGCGGTCGCTACCTGCCCTGACCGACCTCGTCGGGCCTCCGCTGTGACCCTCACCCGGACCGAGGTCCGAGAACTGCTGGACCGTCACGGCATCCGGCCTAAGCGGTCCCTAGGCCAGAACTTCGTCGTCGAACCCAACACGGTGCGTCGGATCGTCGAACTGGCGGCCGTAGGTCCGGGCGATCGAGTGTTGGAGATAGGACCCGGCGTCGGGTCCCTGACCCTGGCCTTGGCCGAGGCCGGGGTAGCGGTGACCGCCGTCGAGATCGACGACGCTCTGGTAGGGGTGCTGGCCGAGACCACCGCCGGCCACGACGTGGTCATAGTGCACGCCGACGCCATGGCAGTGGATTGGTCGGACCTGCTGGACAACGACCAGTGGACGCTGGTGGCCAACCTGCCGTACAACGTGTCGGTACCGTTGGTTTGCGACCTCCTGGACGGTGTCCCGGCGATCCGGCGCATGGTGGTGATGGTCCAAAAGGAGGTAGCCGAACGGCTGGTGGCCGGGCCCGGCGATGGGGCCTACGGTCTCCCATCGGTGAAAGTGGCGTACCACGCCGTCGGACGGATGGTGGGACGGGTCCCGCCCTCGGTGTTCCTGCCCCGACCCCGGGTGGACTCGGCCCTGGTCGAACTGGTGCGTCGGGAGGCGCCGACCGTGGATGCAGATTCGGAGGTCTTGTTCGACCTGGTTCGCGCCGGTTTCAGACAGCGTCGCAAGATGCTGCGGCGCTCGCTGGCCAGTTTGGTTGACGAGGCGGCGTTCGCGGCGTCCGGGGTGGCGCCGACCGCCCGGGCCGAGGAGCTGGGGCTGGACGAGTGGGCGGCGCTGACTGCCGCCGTGACGGGTGAGTCGTGACCGTCACCCACCTGTCGGCGCCGGCCAAGCTGACACTGTCGCTTAGCGTGGTGGGGGTCCGACACGACGGCTACCACTTAGTGGACGCTGAGATGGTCGCCGTGGACCTGACCGATGAGTTGGAACTGTCAAACGGTGATGGCCTCGAGGTGGTGGTTCCCGACGGCGGATTAGAGGTTTCCGAGGACGGGGAGAATCTGGTAGCCCGGGCCCTGCGCCTCGTCGGTAGGACGGCCCATGTGGTGGTCCACAAGTCGGTTCCCGCCGGGGCCGGCCTAGGGGGTGGGTCAGCGGACGCCGCAGCGATCCTGCAGTGGGCCGGCTGGGACGACGTGGCCGGTTCCGTGGTCCTCGGCGCTGACGTGCCGTTCTGCCTGGTCGGGGGTCGTGCCCGGGTGACCGGAATCGGTGAAGTGGTGGAGCCGTTGCCCTTCGAGGAGCGGGCGTTCACCCTGCTGACCCCGCCGGTCGGGTGCCCCACGCCGGACGTCTACCGCCGATGGGACGAGATGGGCGGCCCGCTTGGCGAGCACGGCAACGACTTGGAACCCGCCGCTGTCGACCTAGTGCCCGCCCTGTTGCGATGGCGCGACGAGCTAGGGGACGCGGCGGGTTGCCGTCCGAAGCTTGCCGGGAGCGGGAGTACCTGGTTCGTGGAGGGGGAGTATCCGGGGGAGGGGCGGCGAGTCGTCCGGACCCTGCCATCGGCCTGAGACCGGCCTACTTGCCCCGCATCCGCTGGGCGCGGGTGCGCTTGAGCATCTTGCGATGCTTCTTCTTGCGCATGCGCTTGCGGCGCTTCTTGATCAGAGATCCCATGACGGGCGGCAGGCTAACCGGGTGCTGGCCTATTGCCCCCGCCTGGTGAGGAAGAGGGGAGACAGGCCTCCAGAAGGTCCCGACGGTGCGGCCACTACGCTCGGTCGGGCATACACAGTGTCCGGTAGTTCAACTGGCAGAACGCCTGACTTTGGATCAGGAGGTTGGAGGTTCGAGCCCTCCCCGGACAGCCAAGCGGTTATGTCCAGCGACCCGAAACCTTTCCAAGGCGGTCCTGGAACTAGCGTGCGCCAGTGCCAGAGTTTGCTGCCGATACGTTCCCCCGACCGGTCAACTGGCAGATCCTCTCCGCCTTTGAGGCCGTGTGGGACGGATTGGCAGTTGCCGGAACGTGGTGGACGGCCACCGAACGGGTGGCCATCGTGGCCGCGACCCGAAGGTCGCTGTCGCTTTCCCTGGGGGAGGCCGCCCCAGGCCTTGCCGGGCTCTCCGACGCTGTCGGCTCCGACGGCCTGTCACCGTTGACCCACGAGGTCGTCCGGCGTCTGGCCGTCGACGCCGGACGGATCACCCGGGACTGGGCCTCCGCGGCGATCGAACGGATGGGTCAGGGCCACTACGTC
>JAKURX010000075.1 GCA_022451505.1 Acidimicrobiales bacterium
GGACCCGGTCAGTCGATGGGCGTCTCGGTTTTTCGTGAACACCTTTCGTCGGGCCTTGATCTTTCCGATTCGGCCATCGCCAGCGCATACCTCGTCGGCACATTGGTGGCTTCTGGCCTGCAGCCGAGCCTCGGGACTTGGGTCGATAGTGTCGGCGTTCGGCGGGCCACAGCGATACTCGGTGTGATCTTCGCTGGCGCGCTCGCCCACATGTCGATGATCCATGGCGTTGTCTGGCTGACAGTCGGTTTCCTCGGGATCCGCTTCCTCGGGCAGGGCGCTCTTAGCCTGACTTCAAACGTGGCTGTGGCGCACTGGTTCAACCTACGTCGCGGATTCGCCATGGGTGTGAAGACAACGGTGACCTTTGGCGGGATGAGCGTCGTTCCAGTTCTTCTGGCCCTCACCATCGAGGCTTGGGGTTGGCGGCAAGCCTGGTTGGTAGCCGCGGCGGTGATCCTCCTAACTGTGGTCCCGATTGCTCTATTCGGCTTTGTGGACCGGCCCGCCAATCTCGGTCAGGTGCCTGACGGCGGTAACTCCGACACTCCAATCTTCTTGGATCGTGGTGTGACATCAGTGGTCCGTTCTGTGGCCGTGCGAACAGGATCGTTTTGGGCACTGGCAGCGGTGACGGTTAGCAGTTCGCTTCTCGGGACCGGCCTGATATTCCACCAGAGCAACCTCCTCGGTGAGATCGGTTATTCGAACTCCGAGGCCGCCGCCATGTTCCTACCAACGGCCGTGGGATCGATAGTGGGGGGCCTCAGCGTCGGCTGGCTGGCAGATCGTGCGATCCGCCCTTGGCTTCCGGCTACTTCTGCCGTCCTGGTGGCCATGACGACCTTCCTCGGGGGTTCTGCGATCTCGTTCGGGGCGGTTCTCGGCTATGTCCTGATGCTCGGACTGAGCATGGGGGCTGTGGCCTCCATGAATGCTGCTCTGCTCCCCGCACTTTTCGGAGTCGGACACCTTGGGTCAATTACTGGCTTCCTTGGCTTTCTGAGTGTTCTGGGCTCCTCGATGGGGGCACTCGCCTTCTCGCTCGGCAGTGATGTGTTCGGCGACTACCGGAGCGCCAGCGTCGCATTCACAGTTGTCCCGCTAGCAGTGGCACTCGTGGCGGTGATGTACCGCCGTCATTTCCTTCTCGATGGCAGGCGAGAGGTCTAACCAGGGAAACCGAGTGACATGCGCCCCCGGTCCCACCCCCGAGGCTGCTGTCAGGCGTCCAAGACGACCATCCCACCCGGCAGGGCGAGGTGGTCGGACAACTCCTGTTCGTCGGTGGCCATTCGCCAGCCCAGGAGGGCCGCCGCATGGTCAGCCATCGAGGGGTGAGCCGCCAACGGTCGACGCTCGTCCGGGTCGTCGACGAGGTCGTAGAACAGCGCCGGCCAGCCGGCGAAGTGGACGTACTTGCCCGTCCGGTCGCGGTGCACGGCCAGGTTGCACCGGTTCCCGGGCAGGTCCGCCACCCCGGCAAAGAGGCGAAAGTCGTACTCCCAGTGGACGGCCGACCGCCACTGGTCGGGTTCCTCGCCGGCCAGAAAGGGACGTAGTGACCGCCCCTGGCACTGCCTCGGAACCTCGGCACCGGCCAGATCCAGCAGGGTGGGCATTAGGTCCACGTTCTCCGTAAACCGGTCCACCACCCCGCCTGCCGGCCCGTCGAGAGCCGGGTACCGGATGATCAGCGGGATGTGGAACGACTGGTCGAAGAACCCCAGCTTGGACATGAGGCCGTGATCTCCCAGCATCTCGCCGTGGTCTGACGTGACCACCACCACCGTCTGGTCGGCCACCCCTAGGTGGTCAAGACCCGTGAGTAGACGTCCCATCTGGGTGTCAACCTCGGCCATCATCCCGTAGTAGGTGGCGCGCACCTGTCGGAGGTCCAACGGATCCGTGGGCGGCGCGACCCAGGCTCGTGCGGCCGCCAGGAACGGGTGGTTGTCACCCGGTTCGTCAACGATCGGTTCCGGGACTTCGGCCGGGTCCACCAGGTCGTGGTATGGCTCGGGTACCACGAACGGGGGGTGGGGACGGTAGATCGAGGCGTGGACAAACCAGGGTTCGCCGTCGGCCGACAACCGCTCCAGCTCGTCGAGCACCTCGCCCACCACGAACGCCGTCTCCGTCTCGTCTGTAGCGAACGGGGGAGGAGGCCAACTGGCTCCCCGTCCGTCGGGGATGGACACGTCGGCGCGGGGTCGTAGGAACCGCCCGCGGTCCGAGATGTCGTGGCCCCGGGCCTCCAGCCACCGGTACCAGGCCTCCCGGTGCTCGGGGAGTTCCAGGGCTATGCGGAACCCGGGCAGCGGGCCCTCGTAGTCCTCGAGGCGGGGATCGTCGTCAGGCACGGTGCGCGGGTCCACCGTGGTATCGGTGTGGCCGAACAGCACCGGGTCGTATCCGGCAACTCGGGCCTCGAGGGCCACATTGGTAAAGCGGGCGTCCAGCGGAGTGCCGTTCTGAACCGACCGGTGCACATGTTGGTAGGTGCCGGTCAGCAGGCTGGCCCGACTAGGACCGCATGGTGCCGCCTGGGCGTAGTGGGAAGTAAACCGAATCCCCTCGGCGGCCAGCCGGTCCAGATGGGGTGTACGGACCACCGGATGTCCGGCCGCTCCTAGGCAGTCGCCTCGCCACTGGTCCAGGGTGACCAGCAAGATGTTCGGTCGGGGCACGTGACCCTCCGGTCGTCGGAGCCTCGGCAGGCCATCCTGCCAGCCCCCGTAGCTAGTGTCCGGCGATGAACCTCGCGCTTGTCGACCGGATCCCGCGGTCCGGGCGGTCCTTCGGTCTGCTGTTGGCCTTCACCGGGATGTTCCTGGTATCCAGCGATGCGCTGCTGGTCCGGGTAGCTGAGCGCGATTCCGAGGTGAACGGCTGGACCATCGCCTTCATGGTCGGCCTCTTCTCTACGCCGGTGGCATGGTCGCTCGCCTTTCGCTCCCTCGGTCGGGGCACGGTGGCCACCGTGGCCCGGTGGCGGGGCACGTTGGCCCTGACCGGCCTGCTGGGTGCCGTCTCGACTACGTCTTTCCTGACCGCCGTGACCCTCACCGCGGCTTCCAACGTGGTGGCCATCATCGCCGCCTGCCCCATCTTCGCCGCCGTCCTGGCTCGGTTCGCTCTCCGCGAGCGCACCTCGGGACGGACCTGGCGGGCCATCGGGGTGACGGCGATCGGCATCGCTGTCATCGTGCGCGGATCGATGACCGGGGGTGGGGTGGGTGGCGATCTGCTGGCCCTCGTGGCCATCGGGGGCTTCTCGATCAACCTCGTGATCTGGCGCCGCCACCCCGAACTGCCTCGCACCCTCGTGGTAGCCGTGACCGCCACCTTCATCGCACTGGTCACCGCGGTCCCGGCTGACGTCTCGTTGTTGGATCGGCGGGCTTTGCTGGCCACGATGCTCATGGGTGGCTTTTTTGGACCGGTGGCCCGCCTGTGTATGTCCACGGCCACCCGGCACGCTCTGGCCGCCGAGGTCAGCCTGTTCACCCCCGTCGAGACAGTGGCCGCCTCACTGTGGGTCTGGTTGTGGTTCGACGAGGTTCCCCCGACCCCCACCTTCATCGGAGGAACCATCGTGGTGGTAGCCGTCTTTTACGGCCTGACCGGGCCGGCCCGCGAGACGGGCCTGGTTCCTCCGCGGCAGTCTTGAACCGTCCGTCCGAACCGACCGGCGACCCGGTCCTGGAACAACTGGCCTCCCTTGGGGTGGACCACGAGGTCATGGCCTGCGATCCCGCCCTGGCTGACACGGCGGCCTTCTGCGAGGCCTACGGGATCGCCCTGGAGGACTCGGCTAACGCCATCCTGGTGGCCGGCAAGGCCCGGCCCGATGAGACGCAGCCGTTCGCCCTATGCCTGGTGCTGGCCACCCATCGCCTCGACGTGAACGGCATGGTCCGCCACCGCCTGGGATCCCGCAAGGCCTCGTTCGCCAGCGCCGAGGAGACAGCCGAGTTGACTGGCATGCAGATCGGTGGGGTGACCCCGTTTGGCCTGCCCACCTCCGTGCCCATCTGGGTTGATGGCGCGGTCCTGGCCCGCGACCGGGTGGTGGTCGGCGGGGGCTCCCGGGACCGCAAGATCCTTCTCCCCCCGGCGGGGCTGCTGCAGCTCCCCGGAAGCGAGGCCGTCGAGGACCTAGCCCGATCGGCTCCACCCCCGGAGGGCTGAAGGGCTCCTCGCCGGGTTACCGACAGTGACCGACGACCCGCCGGTCAGGCGCTACCCCGACCCGCCAGGTGGTCGACCAGGGCGTCGCGGGCACACCCCGCCGGAGCCTCGTCGACTAGGCGCCGTACCGTGTCGTGCCGGCCCAGGGCGGCCAGCAGGTCGACAGCCAGTGTGTCGACCAAGCTCAGCTGGTCCAGCCGGGTGCCCTCGGTCAGCGGATCGGCAATCAGGCCGTCTAGCGCCGGGCCACAGGCCAACTCGGCCCGGACCAACTTCACCGCCGCTTCCTCCAGCTGGTCCAGGGCGTCCAGGGCTCTCAGGACATGGGTGGCTTCATGGTCTGTGAGCACGCATCGAGTGTGGACCGAACACACGCGCGACGCGTGGATCCTCAGGGGTTGATCGGCGACCGTCGTCTCTCCAGCCGATACGGTCCGCGACGTGGAACTTGCTGAGGTTCAGGCCCTCATGGAGGGGCTCTACGGTCCCGTCGACCGTGACCGCGGGGTCCCGGCCACCGTGGCCTGGCTGTGCGAGGAACTCGGGGAGCTAGCCCAGGCCGCCCGGAAGGGAACAGCCGACGAGCAGCTCCACGAGTTGGGCGACGTGCTGGCCTGGCTGGCCAGCTTGGCCAACCAACTGGAGCTGTCGCTGGACGAGGCAATGGCCCGGTACGTCACCGATCCGCCGTAGAGACCGGGTGACCTGACGGGCCTCAGGCCCGTCGACGCAGCAGTTCCTCGGCGATCTGGATGGTGTTGAGCGCCGCGCCCTTGCGCAGGTTGTCGCCGGACAGGAACAGGGCTAGGCCGTTGGGCCGTGTCTCGTCGGATCGGATCCGTCCCACGATGGTCGGGTCCACGCCGGCCGCGTCGAGCGGCGTCGGGACGTCGGCCAGCGCCACGCCGGGGGCGGCGGCCAGTAACTCGGTGGCCCGATCGGGGCTGATTGGGTGGTCGAACTCGGCGTGGATGGACAGCGAGTGGCCGGTGAACACTGGGACCCGAACACAGGTCCCGGAGACCGCTAGGTCGGGAATGCCGAGAATTTTACGGCTCTCGTTGCGAAGCTTCTGCTCCTCGTCGGTCTCCCCCCGACCGTCGTCCACGAAGGACCCGGCATGGGCCAGCACGTTGAAGGCGATGTTGCGGGCAAACAAGGCCGGCTCCGGGAACTCCACCGCCCGACCGTCGTGGACCAGGCCCGGGGCCCCGTCCAGGACGGCAGCCACCTGGGAGGCCAGTTCCTCGACCCCGGCGAGGCCGGCCCCCGATACAGCCTGGTAGGTGGCCACGGTCAGTGACCGAAGGCCCGCCTCGGCGTGGAGGGGGGCCAGTACCGGCATGGCGGCCATCGTGGTGCAGTTTGGGTTGGCCACGATGCCCTTCGGGATGTCGTCTAGGGCCTGCGCGTTGACCTCGGGTACGACCAGCGGGACATCAGGGTCCATACGCCAGCCCGAGGAGTTGTCGATCACCGTGGCCCCAGCGGCCACCATCTTCGGGGAGTGCTCCAGTGAGGCCGTCTTCCCGGCGCTCACCAGAGCGACGTCGATCCCCGACCAGTCCGCGGTGGACGTGTCCTCGACCACCACCTCTCGATCACCCCACTGCAGGGTCGTACCCGCCGAGCGTGCCGAGGCGAGGAACCGGATATCTCCGACCGGGAAGTCCCGCTCCAGCAGGAGGCTCCGCATGACCCCTCCGACCTGGCCGGTGGCGCCGACGACCGCAATATTCATGGGGTAAAGGCTACCGACGCACCGCCACCGGCCAGCCGTTGTTTCCGGCTGGGCACACCTTCTCAGCCGCCGGGGCTCAGTCCGCCCGCACCCCTGCGAAGAGGTCGGAAAGCGACTCCATTAGCGGGTAACCAGACCCGCAGGACCGTTCGACGAAGGCGGAAAGACGCCGGGCCGCCAGGTCCAGGGCCGGACCTTCCACCCCGGGCGACTCGAAGACGTAGGAAAAGACGAGGGCCTGGAGGCGCGGCATGGTCACCGCGTCGGGATCCAGGCGGTCCAACTCGATGCCCAGCTCGGCGTACACCCGGGTGAGGAGGGCCAAGTCGAACGCCATGGCCTCTGGTACCCGGTTACTCGTCCAGGCCAGCAGGTTCCGGGTAGCCAACAGGAGGGCCCGGTAGCGACGGGCGTTCAGCTCGCCGTCGGCCATCACCGACTCCACCTCGAGCACCAGCTCGGCCGAGGCTCCGGCCAGCTCGGTGCAGAACCCCGCTCCGGCCTGTGGGATAGGGCCGCCAGCCAGACTGGTGGTCGGGGCCGGAGCCTCCGTCGTGGTCGACGTCGGTTCGGGGACCCATGAAGTGGTGCCTACCGTGGCCGTTGTCGGGGACGAGGTTGTCGTCGTGGCCGGGCTGGTCGTCGCCGGGGGTGAACCGGTCGTCGCTGGGACCGGGGTGGTGGTCGGCACCGTGGCCGCCTCGGGGCCATCCGTATCGGCCCGTCCGCACCCGGACAACAGGGCCAGGACGGCCATCAGGGCTACCGGGGCCACGACGGCGCCCCGTCGGGACGCCCTCATTAGGTGGTGGCCCCCACCCCGGACAGCAGCTCGAAGAGGGTCAGGACGGACTCCCCGCAGGTAGCCACCAGGTAGTCGCGCAGGCGCTCTGTCGACGCCTCCACCGCGGATGCCGACGACTCCATTTCGGCCGAGACCCGGGCCATGACGCTCAAGAAGGCGGTCATCGCCGCCTCCTCGTCGCCGGGATCCGCCGCCACCACCTTGGCAAAGCCCTCGGCCATGAGGGCACCGATACGCGACGTGGTGTCCCGCACCAGAACGGCGTCGTCACGTAGCTCGGGCGGAACCTCGTCGGTCAGCCAGGCGAAGATGGCGTCGGTGGCCGCGAATACACCGGTGAGCATCGAGAGGTCCGGGCCATCGTCCGGCGTCTCCCCCATTGCCAGGAGCTCAGCCATCATGTCGCCCATCCGGTAAGCCAGGCCAGTGCACACCGGCGGGGCCTCGACATCGACCTGGCCGAACAGGGCCAGCGTGCTGCACCGCATGGTGTTGGCCATGATCGGTGTGCCCTCCAGCAGGATGTCCGCTTCGTCGTCGTCCAGTTCCACGAAGCCATGTTCGAAGCGAGCCTCGAGGTAGGGCACGAGGTCCTCGTCGGCGATGCCTTCAAGGATGCAGGTCGCTTCGACGGGCGGCGCCCCCGGATCGGCGTCGATGGCCTGCTGCAATCCCAGGGCCACCACGTCGAGGATCAGGCCACAGGACCGCAGGGCATCGACGGCCAGGGTCGCCTGGTCGGGACGCGGTCCGTTGCGGGTCAGGGTTACGACCTCCGCGGGATCCAGGTCCTCGAGGAGCCTGTCGGCCACGCAGCCCAAGTCCTGATCACTGAGACCCTCGAGGATGGGTGCCGAGCCGGCGACCTCGGAAACGAAGTCCGAGCGGGCGTCGGCGGGGCTCACCGTCGTAGTCGCCACCGCCAGGATGGTGGTGGGCGGCGCCGCAGGCTCCCCGATGGAACCACAGGCCACCAGCGAGGAGGCGGCAAGCAGGACAAACAGGACCACTAGGCCGGCCGAAGCCGGACGGGAGGGCGGCACGGGCGGTTCAGGCCTCGGCCAGCCCGAAGACGTCGTGGAGAGCACGAACCGCTTCCTCCACCTGGCCCCCGTCAACCATGCAGCTCACCCGGATGGCCGATGTGGAGATCATCTGGATGTTCACGCCGCACGCCGAGAGCGTTTCGAACATGGTGGCCGCCACGCCCGGATTGGTACGCATGCCGGCACCGATCACGCTTACTCGGGCGATCGAGTCGTCGGACGACACCCCGGTGGCGCCGATCTCGGCCGCCAGCCGCTCACTCAGCTCCACGGACCGGGCTAGGTCATTGTGGGGCACGGTGAACGAGATGTCGGTTACCCCGTGGTCGGACACGTTCTGCACGATCATGTCCACGTTGACGTCCAGGTCGGCCATGGCGCGAAACACAGTGGCCGCCACGCCCGGCTGGTCGGGCACGCCGGCGATCGTCATCTTGGCCTCGGTCGTGTCGTGGGTGACCGCCGAGACGATGGCCTGTTCCATATCGGTTTCCTCCTCATCGACCCACGTCCCTTCCTGCCAAGTGAAGGCAGAACGGACGTGCAGCCGCACCCCGTGGGTACGGGCGTATTCCACCGACCGCATAGCCGGCTTCGGGCACCCGGTGGCCGTCATCTCGAGCAGTTCCTCGAAAGAGACAGTCGCCATCCGGCGGGCGGTCGGAACCACCCGGGGGTCAGTGGTGAAGACCCCGGTTACATCGGTGTAGAGCTCACAGGCGTCGGCTCCCAGGGCGTGGGCCAGGGCCACCGCCGTGGTGTCCGAGCCGCCCCGTCCCAGAAAGGTCACGTCGTTGT
>JAKURX010000076.1 GCA_022451505.1 Acidimicrobiales bacterium
GACTACCGGTACATCGTGGATAATCTGCTCGACCCCTCACACGTGGCCTGGGTCCACGACACGTCGTTTGCCCAGGAGGCGGCACGCGACACCCCGCTGGAGGTCGAGATGCGCGATACCGGGGTCTGCGTCTCCCGGTGGCTCTACGGCGGACAGGTGGCACCCTTCTACGCCAAGCTCGTCGAGTTCGATGGTCCCTGTGATCGCCCCCAGCACTACGAGGCCTTCTATCCGTCGACCGCCCTGGCCCGCGCCGTGTTTACGCCGGCCGGCACCGGTGGCCCCGACGGGCCGCTCCACGACGACCTGTTCCAGATGGACAGTTGGAACTTCCTCACCCCGATCACCGGGAAGATCACCCGCTACCACTTCTTCCAGCTCCGCAACGTCCGGCCCGGCGATGAGGCCGTTGACTGCCTGATGAGCGAGGACGTGACCGGAGCGTTTAGTGAGGACCGGGAGGTACTTGAAGCGGTCCAGCGGGGAATGGACGCCGCCGAGTCGCATATCAACATGCACATCGACACCGGCCCGCTGAGGTTCCGTCGTCACCTCGAGACCCTGATCACCGCCGAGGGGGGCTGAGTGGAACCCGCCGGGAGCGGTGGACGAGCGGGTGAAGGGAATCGAACCCTCATCATCAGCTTGGAAGGCTGAGGTTCTAGCCGTTGAACTACACCCGCGTGCCCGCTAGAGCGGACCCCATGAACCTACCGTCGGGCGGTTGAGGATCGGGACGGCGACGGCCCGGCACCCGGTGGCTACGCTGCCGCGCATGACGACCACCGCGCCGATCGGCGCCCACCTGATCGGCGGCGACTGGAGCACCGACGCTCCCGGCGGAACCGCGGTTAGCGACAACCCCGCCCGTCCCGACGAGCCGGTCGGCGAGTACCCGCTGGGCGACGCCGGAACGGCCGCCCAGGCCGTCGGCGCCGCCGTAGAGGCTCAGGCCGCCTGGCGGGCGGCCGGCTTCGGGTTCCGCTCCCGGATCCTGGAACGGGCCGCCGTGCTGTTTGACGAACGGGCCGACGAACTGGCACTCGTGTGCACGCTCGAGGAGGGCAAGACCCTGGCCGAATCGCGGGGCGAGGCGGTGCTGTCGGCCGAGACCTGCCGCTACCAAGCCGGCTTGGCTAAGACCTCCACCGAACGCATCTTTCCGACCGGAAATCCTGGGGAGACCATCCGCACCGTCCGGGCCCCGCTCGGCGTGGTTGGCATCATCACCCCGTGGAACTTTCCGATCCTGATCCCTGTCTGGAAGATCGCCCCAGCGCTGGTGGCCGGCAACCCGGTCATCTGGAAGCCGGCCAGCAACACGCCGCTGACTGCGGTGGCCATCGCGGGCGTCTTCGCTGATGCCGGCCTGCCTGCCGGGGTGCTGAACCTAGTGTTGGGTCCCGGCTCGGTGGGCGGCGCGCTGGTGGCTGATGAACGGGTCGACGGGGTGAGCTTCACCGGCTCGGTCGGGGTCGGTCGGGGCATTCGCGACGTGGTCACGGCCCGCAACGGTCGAGTCCAGTTGGAGCTAGGCGGCCACAACCCGTGCATCGTGTTCCCGGACGCCGACCTCGACATGGCGGTTACCGCGGTGGTCGGTGGCGCCATGGGGGCCACCGGCCAGAAGTGCACAGCTACCCGCCGGATTATCGCCGTAGGCGACGTCCACGACGAGCTGGTCGACCGCCTCGCCGTTGCGGTCACCGCATTGAAGGTGGGTGACGGTCAGGACCCGGCGACGGCCATCGGCCCCCTGGTCTCTGCTGGCGCCCGGGCCGAGGTTGTGGAGGCCATCGATCAGGCGAGGGCGGAGGGCGCCGTGACGGTGGCTGTCACCGAGGAGGTCCCCGACGGCCCCTGCTACCAGGCCCCCACCCTGTTCGTCGGAGGGACCGACCTCACCATCACCCGGGAGGAGGTCTTCGGGCCGGTCAGCACAGTGCTCCATGTGGACACTGAGGACGAGGCCTTCGCCCTAGCCAACGACACCGAATTCGGCCTGTCGGCATCGGTCTTCACCAACGATATGTGGACGATTGATAGGGCCGTCCATGAACTCCGAGCCGGTCTCATTAAAGTCAACGGCCCAACCACCGGGTCGGAAATCCACGCCCCGTTCGGCGGCGAGAAGAACTCTTCGGGCCACTCGGCCCGGGAGCAGGGCGATACCGCCCAAGAGTTCTTCACCCGGACTCGGACCGCCTACATCAAGCCGGGTCGGCTCCCGTGACCCCCGAGGTGCGCAAGGTCGTCACCCACACCGAGGAGATTCACGTAGAGGGTGGAAAGGCCGCCGACCCGCCGTTGCGCATGTTCGGGGTGGCCGCGGTGTTCACCAACCCGTGGGCCGGCCAGGGCTTCGTCGAAAACCTCCGACCGGCCATCCTGGACGTGGCTCCCCGCCTGGGCGACCTCCTGGTTCCCCAGCTGGTCGAAATGGCGGGAGGCGGGGACGCCGTTGAGGCCTACGGCAAGGCGTCCATGGTCGGCACCTCGGGCGAGGTCGAGCACGGCTCGGCGTTCATCCACACTCTCCGGTTCGGCAACGTGTTCCGCGACGCCGTGGGCGGCACGGCCTACCTGTCGTTCACCAACACCCGGGGTGGTCCCGGGGCCACGATCTCCATCCCCATGATGCACAAGGTCGATCCGGGCTGGCGGTCCCACTACCTGACGTTGGAGATGGCGGTGGCTGACGCGCCGGGTCCGGACGAGGTGGTGGTGGCCATTGGCGCCTCGGTCGGCGGACGCCCCCACCACCGGATCGGCAACCGATACTCCGACATGGAAGAGATGGGGTTGACCGAAGGGTGAGCGGCGGTACTCACATTCGGCTCGACGGGGAGGGCGCCGGGAACGGGCCACCACTGGTCCTGATCCACGGTGTCGGCCTAGACCACACCATGTGGGACCTGGTGGTCGGGGACCTGGCGACCGACCGCCTGGTCGTGCGTTATGACCTCCTCGGCCACGGCCAGTCAGTCGACCCGCCGGGGCCCCGAACGGTGGAGGACCTTGTTGGCCAGTGCCTCGAGGTTCTCGACACCTGTGGTCCGGTGCCTCCCGACGTGGCCGGGTTGTCGCTGGGCGGCATGGTCGCCCTGGGCCTGGCCGCCCGGCACCCCGGCCGGTTGGGTCGCCTAGCTCTCTGCAACACGGTGTTCGACCGGAGCGCCGAGGAGGTCCGCCGGATCCGAGAGCGGTTGTCGCTGGCTGAGGCAGGCGGCATGGGGTCGGTGGTCGACTTGGCCGTCGACCGGTGGTTCGATGCCGGCTGGCAGGCCACACACCCGGACCGGGTCGACGCCGTACGGAACCGTCTGCTTTCCAACAACCTGGAGGCCTACCTGAAGGCCTATGGGGCCTTCGTCGAGGGAGATCCCCTGATGCCCGGAGAGGCGCACTTTGTGGTCACCCGCGCACTGGCCGTCACCGGCGAGCTGGACCCGGGCTCGACCCCGGCTATGACCCGCGCCCTGGCCGTGGCCCTTGAGGACTGCCGCGCCATGATTCTCCCCGGCCTTCACCACATCCCACCCATCGAGGATCCGACGGCCTTTGTGGCGGTGCTCCGGTCCTTCCTCGAGGAACCCTGCGCATCTGACCACTCAGAGTTCGCCGGGGAGGCGACCAGGTGAACGACTACCAGCTCTACATCGACAGCGAGTTTTGCGAGTCCTCCGACGGGGGCCGGTTCGACACGGTCAACCCGGCCACCGGGGAGGTCTGGGCCTCGGCTCCAGCGGCCACCGAGGTCGACGTGGACCGTGCCGTGCGGGCGGCTCGCCGCGCCCTGGTGGAGGGGGAGTGGCCGACCCTGACAGCCACCCAGCGGGGCCGGCTGCTGAGCCGGCTTGCCGACCTGGTGACTGACGCTGCCCACCACCTCGGTGAGGTCGAGACCACCGACAGCGGAAAGCTGGCCGCCGAGACTCGGGCCCAGTCGGCGTACGTCGCCGACTACTACCGCTACTACGCCGGCCTAGCCGACAAGATCCAGGGCGACACGCTGCCAATCGACAAGCCGAACCTCCACGTGTTTACGACCCGTGAACCGGTCGGCGTGGTGGCGGCCATCGTGCCGTGGAATGCCGAGATGTTCCTGACCGCCACCAAGATCGGGCCGGCCCTGGCCGCCGGCAACACGGTGGTCATTAAGGCCTCCGAGGAGGCCCCAGCCCCCCTGCTGGAGTTCGCCCGGGTGGTCGACCAGGTCGGGTTTCCACCGGGGGTCGTCAACTTGGTGACCGGGTTCGGTGAGCCGTGCGGACGGGCGCTGACCAGCCACCCGATGGTCGACAAGGTGGCGTTCACCGGTGGCGTCGACACGGCCCGCCACGTGGTGGCCAACACGGCCCACAACTTGGCTCCGGTCACCCTGGAGCTGGGAGGCAAGTCGCCGATCTTGGTGTTTGACGATGCTGACTTCGATGGGGCGGTCAACGGAGCGGTAGCCGGAAACTTCGGGGCGTCCGGCCAGAGTTGCGTGGCCGGTAGTCGGGTTCTCGTGCAGTCGGGCGTCCACGATCGGTTCGTGGATGAGGTGGTCCGACGGGCCGAGGCCATCCGAATCGGCGACCCACTGGCCGACGACACACAGATGGGGCCGCTGGCCACCCAAGCCCAACTGGACCGAATCGAGGCGGTGGTGGCCGAGTCCATCGACCAAGGAGCCACCCTGCACACCGGCGGATGCCGTCCGGAGGGCCTGGACGCCGGGTGGTACTACCGGCCCACCGTGCTGGGGTGTGCCGACCAGGATGTCCGCAGCACGAGGGTCGAACTCTTTGGACCAGTCATGTCGGTGCTCCGCTTCGACACCGAGGACGAGGCAGTGGCCATAGCCAACGACACAGAGTTCGGGCTGGGTGCCGGGATCTTCACCCGGGACGTATCCCGGGTGCACCGGGTGGCCGGCGCCATCCGCTCGGGCATCGTCTGGGTGAACACCTACCGGGCCATCTCGCCCATCGCCCCGTTTGGCGGCTTCGGCAACAGCGGATCGGGTAGAGAGGCGGGAGTTGACGCCATCCACGAGTTCACGACCACCAAAACCGTCTGGATCAACACATCAACCGAACCGATGTCCAACCCGTTCACTATTCGGTGACCGAGGACAAGAGCGGTCAAAGTCGATGGGGTTACACGAATTCGATCAGGCGACGAATCAGCTCGCTGATTCCATCTTCCAACGGCTCGCTTGACCAGGGACTTAAATGCCTTAACGACTAGATGCGGGCGTTTAGAACTTGCGCGCCGGGTGGGCGTTAGAGGACCGCCGGTACACTCCGGCCACCGTGGAGACCACCCTGGAGCATCTGGACGGCGACCGGGTGAGGTTGACCGTCGCTGTCGCCGAGGACGAGTTCGACGTGGCCGTCGATGCCGCCTTTCGCAAGATCGCCAGGGAGGTCCGGCTGCCCGGCTTTCGGCCCGGTAAGGCGCCCCGAAAGATCCTGGAAGCCCGGCTCGGTAAGACGACTGGGAGACAGGAGGCGTTGCACGATGCCCTGCCTGACTACTACAGCCGGGCCCTCGTGGAGCACGACGTCGATGCCATCGACTCTCCGGAGATTGAGATCACAGGCGGCCAGGAGACGGGATCCTTGACCTTTGACGCCGTGGTGCCGGTCCGTCCCCGGGCCACCGTGGCTGGGCACGGTTCGCTGCGGATCGAGATCCCGGCCCCCGAGGCTACCGACGAGGACGTGCAACAGCAGTTAGACGCCCTCCGTCGTCAGCACGCCACGTTGGAGTCTGTGGAGCGTCCAGCTGATGACGGCGACCAGGTCACCATCGACATCGATGGCCGACTCGACGACGAGCCGGTCGAAGGCCTGACGACGAGCGGCTACCTGTACGAGGTAGGCGCCGGCGCGGTGGTCCCCGAGATCGACGAGAACCTGCGTGGCGCATCGGCGGGCGACGTCCTGGAGTTTGAGGCCGACCACCCCGAGGAGGACGGCACCCTGGCCTTCCGCATCGCGGTGTCCGAAGTTCAGGCCCGGGTGCTGCCCGAGCCCGACGATGACTTCGCCGCCCAGGCTTCGGAATTCGACACGTTCGCCGAGCTGGAGGCCGACATCCGGGAACGGATGACTGGCCTGCGCCGCAGCCAGGCCGGCATGATGGCCCGGGAGCGCACCGCACAAGCCGTCGCCGGCCTGGTTGACATGGACATTCCTCCCACCCTCGTGGAAGTTGAGGTTGACAACCGGATCAACGACATGGCCATGAGGATGCGCGCCCAGGGCTTCGACCTCCCCACGTACCTGGAGGCCACAGGAGGCGACCTGGAGTCAGTCCGCGACGAGCTGCGGGAGGGCGCCGAGGCGTCGGCTCGGGTGGACCTGGGGCTACGGGCCGTGGCTGAGGCAGAGGGCCTGGAGGCCGACGGAGAACCGCTGGAGAAGTACCTCATGCTGCTGGCCGCCCAGGTAGGCGGTGAGGCAGAAGACCTTAGAACGGCACTCACCGAGTCTGGTCGCATGCTCGAAATACGAGCCGACCTGCGTAAGCAGGCCGCCCTCGACTGGGTATTCGAACGGGCCGAGATCGTTGACGAGAAAGGAAATCCGGTCGACCGGAGCCTCCTAGAGTCCCCGGAGCCCGAGATTGTGGTTCCCGGCGACAGCGGACCCATCCCCATCGCCGACAATGAGGTGGGGGAAACTGATAGTTCGGCTGCGAAGCCGGTCGACGAAGAAGAAGAGTGAACAAGATGACGTTGGCAGACCTGAAGACGCAGAATTACCTCGTTCCCACGGTGGTCGAGCAGACCAACCGCGGGGAGCGGGCCTTCGATCTCTACTCCCGCCTGCTCAAGGAGAACATCGTTTTCATCGGCACGCCGATCGACGACACCATCGCCAACCTGATCTGCGCCCAACTGCTGCACCTGGAGTCCGAGAACCCCGACCGGGACATCAGCCTCTACATCAACTCGCCCGGAGGCGACATCAACTCCCTCTTCGCCATCTACGACACGATGCAGTACATCAAACCGGACCTCACCACCATCTGCTTCGGCCAAGCCGCCTCGGCGGCCGCAGTGCTGCTGGCCGCCGGCACACCGGGTAAACGCCTGGCCCTGCCGCACTCCCGAGTGCTGATCCACCAGCCATACGCCGGCGCCCAGGGGCAGGTCTCCGACATCGAGTTGGCGTCCCGGGAGATCCAGCGCCTCAAGGCGCAACTCGAGGAGATCTTGGCCCGCCACACCGGCCAGGACGCGTCCCGGATTCACGACGACACCGATCGCGACTACGTCATGACCGCCGAGGAGGCCAAGGAATACGGCATCATCGACGAGGTCATCAACCAGCGAGACCTGGTGGATAACAGCGGCCCCATCGCCGCCGTGAAATAGGACGACGGGCTCGAGGGAGAACCGGTGGCGAAGTTCGGTGAGGGCGACCTCCTCAAGTGCTCGTTCTGCGGCAAGACGCAGAAGCAGGTCAAGAAGCTCATCGCTGGGCCGGGCGTCTACATCTGCGACGAGTGCATAGACCTCTGCAACGAGATCATCGAAGAGGAGCTCTCCGAGCCCACCGAGACCTCGCTGGGTGAGTTGCCTCGCCCCCGGGAGATCTACTCCTTCCTAGACGACTACATCATTGGCCAGGAGCAGGCCAAGAAGATCCTGGCTGTCGCCGTCTACAACCACTACAAGCGGGTACAGGCCGGGAGTGGTAGCGCCAACGAGGTGGAGCTGGCCAAGTCGAACATCTTGCTGATCGGTCCAACCGGATGCGGCAAGACTCTCATGGCCCAGACGCTGGCTCGGATGCTCAACGTCCCGTTCGCCATTGCCGACGCCACGGCCCTTACCGAGGCCGGTTACGTGGGTGAGGACGTCGAGAACATCCTCCTCAAGCTGATCCAGGCCGCCGACTACGACATCAAGAAGGCCGAGACAGGGATCATCTACATCGACGAGATCGACAAGGTGGCCCGCAAGAGCGAGAACCCGTCCATCACCCGGGACGTTTCCGGTGAAGGGGTGCAGCAGGCCCTGCTGAAGATCCTGGAGGGCACCTCGGCGGCCGTTCCGCCCCAGGGGGGGCGCAAACACCCCCACCAAGAGTTCCTCCAGATCGACACAACGAACATCCTGTTCATCTGCGGCGGGGCGTTCGCCGGCCTGGAGCAGTTGATCGAGAGCCGCCACGGCGGTACCGGAGTGGGCTTCGGAGCCGACGTGCGGTCCCCCGGAGAGAAGGACCTGGGAGCGTTATTCGCCGACGTCCGTCCCGAGGACCTCATCAAGTTCGGCCTGATCCCCGAGTTCGTGGGCCGCCTGCCTGTTGTGGGCTCGGTCACCCAGCTGGGGGTCGAGGCGCTGGTGAGGATCCTGGTGGAACCCCGGAACGCCCTGGTGAAGCAGTACCAGCGGCTGTTCGAGTTCGAGGACATCGAGCTGGAGGTCACCGAAGAGGCCCTGGAGGCCATCGCTGACCAGGCTCTCTTACGGGGAACTGGTGCCCGCGGGCTGCGGGCCATCCTCGAGGAGGTCCTCCTCGACGTGATGTACGAGTTGCCGGGAGACG
>JAKURX010000077.1 GCA_022451505.1 Acidimicrobiales bacterium
ACGGCTTCGGCCAGGCCTCGGACCAGGCGGCACGGGTGGATGGCCGCCACGTGGGGGTTGAACCATCCGCCGGCCACGTCGGTGGCGTTACAGATCGCCCGGGCCTCGTCGGCTCCGACCCATCGCACGTCGTCGTCGGTGAGGCCTACGGCATGGCGGGCTCGGACCCCGGCGGCAATGCGGTCAGTCTGGACCGGACTGCGGGCCAGGTCGATCCAGCCGCCCGGGGCGTAGTGACAGTCGATGCCCTCGGTGTCGGCCACCCGGCCGATGTCGTCAACGGCGTCGTAAAGGCCCCGCATCTGGCGAACCGCGGCCTCCGGGGTGGACCGGGCGGCCCAGTCCATGGGGCTGATGCTGTACTCGCCGAGGGCCCATCCACCGTTACGCCCCGAGGCGCCGTAGCCGGCTACCTTTCGCTCCAGGACCACCACCCGTAGCGACGGATCTAAGCGGAGCAGGTGGTAGGCGGTCCAGAGGCCGGTGTAGCCCGCGCCAACGATGGCGACGTCAGCCTCTCGGTTGCCGGGCAGTGCCGGGCGGGGAGCGAACGAACCTGGGTAGGAGTCGTGCCAGAACGACACCAGGCGGTATCGGGGATCCTCTTGGCTGTCTGCAGTTTGGCCGTCCTGCATCGGATCCACGGTAAGAAACTTAGGCCCGGTTAACTGTCGAAGCCGATTCCGAACCTATCCAGCATGGTCAGCCAGGGGCCACGGCGCCCGCCCCGCCGGTCGGATCGCTGTATGGCCCGGCGGGTGAGTTGGATGGCCGGCCAGCGCAGAGGTTCGGGAGGGAACGGGAACGGCGACCTCCGTACCATCTCGAGACCGGTCCGCTCGGTTTCCTGGCCGTCGACCAGGTCCAGTGCAACCCGGGCGCCAAACCGGCTGGCCCCCACGCCGAGGCCGGTGTAGCCGGCAGACCAGGCCACCCTCCCGCGATGCGACGTGCCCCAGGCACAGGTAAACCGGCTGGTGGTGCCGATGGGACCGCTCCACCGGTGTGTGAAGGCCACTCCCTCGAGTTGGGGGAACGTCTCGAAGAAGTGGGTGGCAAGCAGCCGGGAGGTGCTCGGGCTGTGCTCGACGGTTGGGTCGACCCGGTTGCCGAAGTGGTAGAGGGCGTCCCAACCGCCCCACAGGATCCGGTCGTCAGGTGTGAGTCGGTAGTAGTGGAACTGGCTGCCCACGTCCGAGAGGCCTTGGCGGTTGGACCAGCCGATGGTGGCCAGTCGGTTGCCAGTGAGAGGTTCGGTCACCAGGACGTGGTCGTACACCGGTACGACGAAGCGCCGGATGCGTCGAACCTGGGGCCGGAAGGCGTTGGTTGCCACGACGGCATTTCTGGCGCCCACCGATCCTCCGTCGGTCCGGATCCTGACGGTCGTGCTTTCGGTCCCTTGGACCGCTTCGATCGACCGCGCTGGCGTGTTTTCGAAAAATCTGACCCCTAGGGATTTGGCGACCCGTAGTAGTCCCCAGGCCAGCCTCGCTGGATCCAACATCACCACGCCGTCGTGGTGCCAGAGCCCGCCCAGGTAGGTCGGCGAGTCGACTTCGGCTCGTGTGGCCGCCGCGTCCAGCAGGGTCACGTGCCGGCCGTGTGCTTCATGGACAACGGCACTCTTTGCCAGGGACTCGGTCTGCCAGGGGGCGACGGCCACGTCCAGGGCACCAGTCGGTTCTGGTGAGCAGTCGATGCTGTGGCGGGCCACGACATCTAGCAGGCCGTGCAGGTTCTCGTTGCCGAGGCGGATGAGTGTGTCAATCTCGTCGGGCCAGTGGGCGATTCCGTTCTCGAGGCCGTGGGTGAGTGAGGCATCACAGAAGCCGCCGTTGCGCCCTGACGCGCCGAATGCGACTGTGTCGGCCTCGAGCACCACGATCGAACGGCCGGGGTCGGCTTCAGCTGCCGTCACCGCCGTCCATAGCCCGGTGAAGCCCCCACCTACAACTACGAGGTCAGCCTCGAGATCGGCGGACAGAGGCGGCGCCGGTTCGGGATGCTCCGGCCGGTCTAGCCAGAACACCACCGGTCGGGCTTCGGCCAGGGCCCGGGCGACGAGCGGATCCGTCATCATGGGGAGCTCTTCACGACTCCGTCTATTGGGGGGTGCGCGGGGGTCACCCTGCTGGCCGTTTCTCCCACACGGAGATGTGAGCCAAGTTTGACCACAGTCTCCTCAAGGGCTGTTCCGAGCCTCTTGCTCTGGAACTCCAGCCATCATGAGTCCTATTTGATTCCGACGGGCTTCCTCAACTGGCACGATTCCCACGATCCTGCCCTCGTACATCACTGCGATTCGATCAGCTAGACCCAGAATCTCATCAAGGTCCTCAGAAATGAGGAGCGTTGCTGTTCCTAGGTCTCGTTGTTCGATCAAAAGGTTGTGGATGTACTCGGTTGCACCGATGTCGACCCCACGGGTCGGTTGGCATGCCAGCAAGACCTTCGGCTTTGCAGAAAGTTCACGAGCCAGGATCACCTTCTGGATATTTCCGCCCGAGAGACTGGATGTCGGAGTTTCGACGCTTGGCGTCTTAACGCCAAAGTCTTCGACCAACTTCTCACAGTGCTTGTTGATCGCACCGAAGGCGAGCATGCCTCGTCTCGTGAACTTCTTGGATCCGTGTTCTACGAGTAACAGATTTTCTCCGACGGTGAACTCGGCTATTGCACCGTCCTTCATGCGTTCCTCGGAGATGTAGCCAAGGCCTTGGTTCCGTCGGGCACGGACGTCCCTGTCTGTGACGTCGATTCCGTCTAAGCGGACGACGCCACCGGCTTCAACACTGCGCAGGCCTGCTATCGCCTCCGCGAGTTCGCGCTGTCCGTTGCCCGATACACCGGCGACTCCCAGAATCTCACCGGATCGCACCTGAAGATCGACTTGGTGCACGGAGATTTCTTCACGGTCACCTTGGACAGTCAGGCTCTGCACCTCCAGGCGAACTCCACCGGGTTCCCGCTTGGGTTTGTCGGGAGTCAGGTTCACGGATCTGCCGACCATCATCTGCGCCAACTCCTCCGTGCTGGTCTCAGCCGGAGTGATGGTTTGGACAACTCGACCGTTCCGGAGGACGGTGATCCTGTCGCTGAGGCTCATCACCTCGCGGAGTTTGTGCGAGATGAAGATCAGGCCGTGCCCGCTGTCCGCCATCCGACGAAGGATTACGAAGAGATCATCGACCTCCCCGGGGGTCAAGACCGCAGTTGGTTCGTCGAGGACCAGCAGTTCTACATCCCTATAGAGGGCCTTGACGATCTCAACCCGCTGACGCTCACCAACGGCCAATCGCCGTACCTCGACCGATGGATCGACAGCCAGGCCGTGCTGTCTGGAGATCTCGGCAACGCGTTCTGACACCAGATCTAGGTCGGTGAAGGGCCGACGGGTAGAGGCTGTCCCGAGGGCAACATTCTCTGCAACCGTCAAGGTGGGCACCAACATGAAGTGCTGATGGATCATGCCGATCCGTGCTGAGATTGCTTCCGCGGGAGCCGTGATCTCCATTGGGTCGTTGCGAAGTCGGATACTTCCCTCGTCGCTCTGGTATAGGCCGAACAGAATCTTGACCAGAGTGCTCTTGCCGGCACCGTTTTCTCCGAGCAGCGTGTGGACTTCCCCGTAGCGGACATCGAAGTCGATGCTGTCGTTGGCTACGACCCCCGGAAACGCCTTCGTGATTCCGTTCATCTCCAGGAGTTTCTGCTCTGATCTCATGGTGCCGGTTTGCCTTTCAGAGCCTTCGATCAATGCCTTGAGAACGGCCGTGTGAGCGCGGCTGGCGCGCTTACACGACGAGCCAGAACAATGAGGGCGAGGATGGTCAACACGGCAGGCGCCATGGCCGCCAGGTCCGAACCGTTGACGGGGATGATCCCGAGCGCCTTCCATTGAAGGACCGTGGCGTTGACCAACCCGTAGAGAAGAGCACCACACATCACGCCGATCGGGCGCCAAGCACCGAAGTACACGAGGGCCACGGCGATGAAGCCCATTCCCTGGGTGAGGTTTGGTTGAAAGATGCCCAGTTGGAGCACCAGGGCCGCACCCGCGAGTCCAGCCATCGAATTGGCTATGAGGATCGCTACGAAACGGGTTCGCCCGACGGAAACACCGAGGCTGTCTGCCGCACGGGGGTTCTCACCGACCGACCGGATGTTGAGGCCGAACGTGGTCCTTCCCAGCAAGAACACGGTGGCGGGTATCAGAAGAAATGCCAGATAGGTCAAGAGGTTTCTCTGGAACAAGGCAGGTCCCAGGTGGGGTATGTCAGACAACACCGGAATGTCGACATCCGGCAAGCGTCGGACCGGCTTCGGTGTACCGACCTGACGCCGGAAGAGCAGGTCGCTGAGTCCCAAACCGAAGATGTAGATGCCGATGCCGCTAATGCCTTGTGTCGCGTTCAAGACCACAGTGATGAAGCCGTAGAGGAGTCCCATCACTAGCCCAACGGTCACGCCTACCAGAACAGCCAGCCACAGATTCCCTGTTTTGAGCACGACCCAGTACGAGAAGAAGGCGCTTAGGAGCATTACGCCGTCTACCCCCAGGTTGAGGACTCCGCTTCGCTGGCCCACCGTTTCACCGAGCGAAGCGAGCAGGTACGGCGTCGCCAACCGGATCCCCGAAGCGGCAGTGGCCACGAGGACACTGAGGGTGAAGAAGTCAGACATGCTCACTCCCCTCGGACGGGTCAGGCATGTCTGATAGGCCTCCTGGCTCCACACGCGAGTTCCTGGAGCTCTCTGTCTTGGTGTCACTGTGCCTGTTGAACAGCCCGGCTTCGGAGAGCGACCTCTGGATCCAACCGCGCACGGGGGTGCTGCTGACAACGAAGATCACCACGATTCCGTTGAGTGCGACGGCGAGGGCTGCCGGCACTTGGAGCACGCGCTGGAGTTGGGTGGCGCCGGTCAGGAGAGCACCGAACAACATTGCGGATGGAATGGTCCAGAGTGGGTGCAGCCCTCCGAACAGTGCAGCCACTATCCCGTTGAAACCTGCACTTCCGGTGAAGCCGGATGCGGATCCGTCGGTAACCATGCGTTGGCCCTCGCTGCCGAAGACGAGGATGGCGCCTGCGAGCCCTCCCAGCGAGCCCGACAATGCGAGGGCGAGGGTGATGTTCCGTTTGACGTTCATCCCGGCCGCCCGCGCGGCGTCGGCCGAATGGCCAACGGCTCTTAGACGAAACCCTGTCGGGGTTCTCCAGAGGAGCAGGTACGTACCTACTGCGGCCAAGATCGCCACGGGGACTCCGAGGTGAAGCCTCGTGCCGTCGATCAGATTAGGAAGCATTGCGTTGTCGGAAAGCCGTTGGGTTTGGGGAATACGGGTTCCCGCCTCCATCTCGTAGGGGTCAATCAGCGGGCCCCGCAGGAGGTAGTTCATGAACTGGACCATCACAAGGTTGAGCATGATCGTGCTCAGGATTTCGTTTACGGAGGCGTAGGCCTTGAGCGCTCCGGGGATGGCCCCCAGAATCCCGCCTCCAATCACGCCTGCCAAGAGGACCACCGGCACAAGGAGGATGGCGGGCAAATCCGACAAGCTCAGCGCGACGGCGGTGGAGAGAAGCGCCCCGGCGATGATCTGGCTCTCTCCACCGATGTTGATCACATTTGCCCGGAAGGCGATCGTGATACCTGCGCCCACCAGAATCAGCGGGGTGGCCTTGACTGCCGTTGCGGCGATACGAGAGCCGCTTCCGAATGCCCCATCAAACATCGCGCTGAAACCCTCAACTGGACTGGCTCCGAGCGCTAGGAGCATGGTCGCTCCAAACGCCAAGGCGACTACCGCAGCCAGGAGTGGAACCAGCGCGCCAATGAGACTCTTAAGCACCCGCGCCTACTCTCCTCTGGCTACGGTTCAACTGGGCTGCCAATGTCTACAACATTTGTTGAAGTGCGCCTGAGTTAACCACCAAGGCCTCGAGAGCACCGGATCTAGATGTGCTGGGGACTATTGAGGAATCACCTCACGGGGCTTCGGTGCAGAGGGGGGGAGGGGTAAGGCGTCGGCGAGAGACGGACAATCTGGGGCGTTGGGGGGACTCCGCTCAAAGGAGTGTCTGGCGACCACAGGATTGGTTGACGGCGATGTACCACAAGACGGATTTCGTTGAAATCTTGTGCTTCGACAACGGAATCTCTACGGTGCCGGAAGCCAGTAGGCAGGCGAGGTATCAGCAAGGGAGGGGACCTCTCCACCATGAGCGAAACGACCACCGCGGTTCAACTCCAGGGCGTCACCAAGCGCTTCGGCGATGTCGTCGCCGTCGATGACATCGACCTAACCGTCGCGGACGGCGAGTTTTTCTCCCTCCTCGGTCCCTCGGGCTGTGGCAAGACGACCACCCTGCGCATGATCGCCGGCCTCGAACTGCCCAGCCAGGGCTCCCTGAGTATCCACGGCGAGGAGATGGGTTTGCGTCCGCCCAACAAGCGTCCCGTCAACACCGTGTTTCAGAGTTACGCCCTCTTCCCACACATGGACGTTCGAACAAACATCGGATTCGGCCTCGAGATGCGCAAGGTCGACAAGGACGAACGATCCGACCTGATCGACTGGGCGGTCAGCCTCGTCGAGATGGGCGGGATGGAACAGCGCAAACCCAACCAACTCTCCGGCGGGCAGCAACAGCGGGTGGCCCTTGCCCGAGCACTAGTCAACCGACCCGAGGTGCTGCTTCTCGACGAACCGCTTGGCGCCCTCGACCTCAAACTCCGCCAGCAGATGCAGACCGAGCTGAAGAACCTGCAGCGCGAGGTTGGTATCACCTTCATCTACGTCACGCACGACCAGGAGGAGGCGGTCACCATGAGCGACCGTATCGGGGTCATGCACGAGGGCCGGCTCCTTCAGATCGACACGCCGGAGGCCATCTATGAGCGACCCATCACGCGCTTTGTCGCGGACTTCATCGGTCGCACCAACTTTCTCGAGGCCACAGTGGCTAGCGGCGACGAGGTAGTGCTCACCAACGGTGACCGACTCCGCGTGCCGACCAGCCACCCTGAGGGGACAGCCATTGCGGTCACCGTGCGGCCCGAGCGCCTCACCGTGCACGGTCGAGGCCGGGCCCCGGAGGGCAGCCATCGGCTCGACGGCGTCGTCGACTCGGCTGTGTACCTAGGCAATGCTGTCACCTATTCGGTATCCGTCGACTGGATGCACCTCGAGATCCGGTGCCCGGCGAGCCTGGCCGGCGACCGGAGGAACCCAGGCGACGATGTAACGGTCTCGTTCGACCCCGACCACACCTCGGTGGTGATTGGGTGATGGCTGCGGTGACGACCCCGGGCCTCGAACGCCAGGCCGAACGAGCGGAGTCCCGCCGAGGCTTCCTGCTTGGGTTGCCGTCAATCATCTACCTACTGGTCTTCTTCGTTATCCCGCTTGGGGTCGTCATTGCCTATTCCTTCGCCACCCGCACCAGGACCGGCCGAACGGAACTCAACAGTTGGAATCTGGAGGCCTATCGGCGCCTTAGCGAGGATGTCGTTCGCGCCGTGGCGTTCCGATCCCTCTGGTTCGCCATCCTCACCACGGTTATCTGCCTGGCGCTGGCGTACCCGCTGGCCTACTTCATCTCGACACGCCGTCCGACTACCCGGAATCTGATGCTCGTCGCCATCATGATCCCGTTCTGGTCCAATTTCTTGATCCGGACCTATGCCTGGCGGTTACTGCTGGACAGCGATGGCCTGTTCACACAGATGGCGTCGGGTATGGGCCTCGGTGACGGCCGCATTCTGTTCACGAGCAAGGCCGTGATTCTCGGCCTCGTATACGGCTACCTGCCCTTCATGGTGCTTCCGCTGTACGCGTCCATAGAACGAATTGACTGGAGTCTCGTCGAGGGTGCACGGGACCTCTATGCCAGCGGCTGGGAGTCCTTCCGGCGGGTCGTCTGGCCGCTTTCCAGGCCAGGCGTCATCGCCGGCTCGATCCTCGTCTTCGTGCCCTCGTTTGGTGCCTTCGTCACGCCGGCCATACTCGGCGGCAACAAGAAGGGGCTGATGGGCAGCTACATCGTCGACCAGTTCATGGATGCCCGCAATGGCCCGCTGGGGGCGTCGCTCTCGGTGGTCGTGCTGGCCGTCATGCTCATCGGCACGCTCGTCTACTTCCGCCAAGGTGGGAGGAACCTGTGAATACCCCGACGACCGCACCTCGGCAAGGGGCCTGCTGATGGGCAAGGGCGCCGCTAGGTCGACGGCCGAGCCGATGGGGGCCAGCAGGTGGTTGTTGCGGACGCATTCCCTGGTCGTCTACCTCTTTTTCTACGCGCCGATTGTTGTGCTAGCCGCCTACTCGTTCAACAAGAGTCCAATCGTTGGCAAGTGGACTGGCCTCACGCTGTCCTGGTATGGCGACTTCCTCGACCACGACAACATCCAGGAGTCCATCTGGATCTCGGTCAAGGTCTGTGTCGCCTCGACGCTCATCTCGGTTGTGCTCGGCACACTCGCCGCACTGTCCATCGAACGGTTCCGGTG
>JAKURX010000078.1 GCA_022451505.1 Acidimicrobiales bacterium
GACGTGATGGCGTGGTCATCTCACTAGTCCAACCCGACCAGAAGAAAGGGGTCCGGCGCCTCCAGCGTGACGTAGGGATCGACGAGCCGGTCCGAACCCCCAACCTGGACACGGTTCGGGAACTGTCGCCTCCCCGGGTCTCTGCACCGGCCCCACGACCATCTACCCCGGAGGAAAACCACAGCCGTCAGACCGGCAACACCCAAACCAACCGGACCGGCAACGGCCGCCCACGCCAGCCGGCAAACCGCCGCCGCAACCGCTCCCACAACGGACAACGCGGTGGCCCCTCCGCCGGCGATGGCCGGCCCGCAGGCTCGGCCCGTCGTTCAAACGGAGGCAAGGCACGCAATGGACAGCCGGGTGGGAACCGTCAAAAGAACGCTCGCGGAACCGGCACCGGGCGACCGGGGCCGGCAGGCGGGAATCGACGCTCGAATCAAAATCGACGCTCGAATCAAAATCGACGCTCGAAAGGATGACCCGACGGAGGTCACCGCACCGGATCCTCATCTCCGGATTACCGTCCACCCACCTCCGGAGAACCACCTGAGCCCTCCCGCCACCCAATGCCTCGGAGGCCCGATGGCCCCTCACCGGTGCCGCCCGACCATGGCGGCGCTCCTCCTGGTGGCCGTCGTGGCCTGTGGCGGGGAGCCTGGACCGGCGGGCGGCGCCGACCCGGCCAAAGAGACCGTCCCTCTGGCCGAAGAGGAGACGAACCCCCGGGAAACCATGCGTTCCGCTACCGGCGAGTTCAACACCTGTCTCGAGGCGTCGGGCTACGAGTTCCGAGGCTTCACCGGCGAGGACCAAACCGACGCTGCGGTGACTGACGACCCCGGGTACGTAGAGGCACTCCAGCGCTGCAACGCCCAAACCGGGATCGCCGACCTCCGTGCCGAATTTCAGCAGTCACGTGCCGAGCGCACCCCGGGCCAGATCCGGGAAACAAACGGACAGATCCTCGCCGTCGTGGACTGCCTGAGGGCCAGAGGATGGGAAGTCGATGACCCCACCCAGGATGAAACCGGTGCCCTGAACCTGAGGGGGCTACTACAGGGATCCGACGTCGACCTCCGCGGTGACGAGGAGGCCCGGTCCTGCCTCAGCGAGATGCGCCTACGCGAGGACGGTTGATCCACTAGTCCGGCCATAGCCTCTTTCTATGGCCATCCCTAGTCAGGGCAGCATTCCCTCGCCAATCGGCCGACTCCTGGCCTGGGCCTTCGTGCTCGTTCTGGTGGCCGCCGTGGCCAGCCAGGTCCTCTCCGGTTCCGACGACGAAGTCCGGGTACCGACCACCACCCTCTCACCGGCCACCACGACAACGACCATGCCGCCCGCCTTCTGGATGAACAAATACGAGTGGGCCCTCAAGGACCACATCGACGCCCTCGTCGTCCAGGAGGACTGCACCGAACTCCACGACCGGTATGTGAAGGCCACCCTGGCCAACGCGGCGGTCACCCAGCGCTACGGAACCGGAACGGCCGACCTGCTGGAGTACATCTTCTTGGCCTCCGACGCGGTTGGCTGCTACGACTGACCGGCGTGGTCAGCCGGCCGACAGCAGCCGGCCGGCATACCAGTCGGCGAACCGAGCCACGTTCGGCTCCAAATACGAGAACCGGCCCTGGCGGGCGAACGGCGACCGCATCCCCCGGTGCTGTCGTTCGAGCATCGGGATGTCCTCACCAATGGCCACGTCGAACCGCTCGTAGTAGGCCTCAACCGCCTCGGCGAAGTCCTTCCGGTCGACGGTGGACGGAGGGAAGCACACCACCTGGGCACACCGGCAGTGGTCCGGACCATCCGGGTAGACCTCGTACATCCACATGCCTTCGGCTCCGGTGGCGATCACCAGGTTCGGGAACAGCCACGAGTAGCGCACCCCGAGGGCCGCACGCCCGCTTAGGCCGTCGATGACCGGCAGGGCCCGGTGCTGGTCGGCATCCAGCAGGCCGCCAGTCCCCACGGTTGTCCCGAAGTGCGTCGACCACGCCCCGACCACGTCCTCGGGATTGTCGGGCTCGTTGTAGGTGTCGTCGATGCTGCCCGGGTGCACGTAGGGCAGGTGGTAGTACTCGTTGAAGACCTCAGCGAAGCCCTTCCAGTTGCATGACACCGTGAACTCCCGGCGCCGGGTCGTCACCAGGTCGGCCAATGGCCACGGGGCGTGAACCTCGCTGAAGTCGCCCAGCCAGTCGTCGATGGGCGTGGGTGCCTCCTCCAGACTGACGAAGACGAACCCGTGGCGCTCAGCCACCGTGAACTCGTGGAGCCCATGGTCGGCGCGTTCGAAGTTCTCGGTGCGGTGCATGCTGGGTGCCGCCACCAGGCGACCGTCCAGGGCATAGGTCCAGGCGTGGAACGGGCAGCGCATCCGCGAACAGGTGCCCTCTCCGGCCATGATCTCGGCTGATCGGTGGCTGCACGAGTTGGCGAAGGCTCGGAGCCGGCCCTCGTCGTCGCGCACCACCACCACCGGAACCTCGGCCAGGTCCATGGCGCTGTAGTCCCCTGCCCCAGGCCAGCGGTCCCAACGGCCAACTCCCACCCAACCCTGGCGGAAGACCGTGTCGACCTCGATCCGGTGCACGACCGGGTCCACGTAACAGGAGGCGGGCAGGGTTGCCGCCTGGTCTGCCGGTTCCCGGCAGGCGGCCAACTCGTCGGCCAGCCCATCGGGGAGGTGTGCGGTTGGGTCGTGCATCGACCCGATTGTACGACCGGACCCCCGAGAGGCCGAATCCCGTAGGGTCCCCGGATGCCCCACGTTTCGCTCGACGAGATCGAACAGGCCACCCACCGTGCCCTGGTTCGCCACGGGGCCCGCTCCGAGGTGGCCGACCACGTGGCCAGCGCCGTGCGAGTCGCCGAGTCCACAGGGAACCGGATCTGCGGGCTTTACTACCTTGAGAGTTACTGTCAGCAGTTGCGGACCGGGAGAGTCGACGGCGTCGTCGAACCGGTGGTGACCGTGGCTCGGCCAGGGGCGGTGCGCGTCGACGGCAGGCTCGGCTTCGCCCAGAGTGCTTTCGCCGCGGGCTTTTCGACCGCCGTGGAGGCCGCCCGGGCCAACGGCATCTGTGGCGTCTCGGTGGAGCACACCCATACCTGTACGTCGCTTGGCTACTTCACCGAGCAGTTCGCCGCTGAGGGACTGCTGGCCATCGGCACCACCAACGCCACGCCTCGGGTGTCCCCACCCGGCGGCTCGGTCCCTGTGCTGGGCACCAACCCGATTGCCGTGGCTGTCCCCGACGGCGAGGGTGGGGTCGCCTTCCAGTTCGACTTCTCCACCAGTGCCGTGGCCTTAGGCAAGATCACCATGGCCGCCGCGGCTGGGGAGGAAATCCCGCGCGGCTGGGCCGGCGACGTCGACGGCCACCCGACCACCGACCCCCAGGCCGCTCTGGCCGGCTCGCTGGTGTCGGCCGGCGGCTACAAGGGCTACGGGATTGGTCTGCTGGTCGAGGTGTTAGCCGGCGCCCTAACCGGTTGCCGCCTGAGCGTTGACGTACCACCACTCAAATCCCCTGAGGGTGAACCCCACGACCTTGGCCAGTTCTACGTGGTCATCGATCCCGACTCGTACAGCGGCCGGACGTTCCACGACCGGTTGGCCGCCCTGGCCGAGAGTATCTCCAGTCAGGAGGGCGCACGCCTTCCCGGAGCCGGTCGGCGTCCTAGCGACCCGGTAGACGTGGAGGATTCCGTCTGGACTCTCGTGACGGAGCTGGCTGGCGACTGAGGCTGGCCGTCAGTTCTCAAGAGCGTCGAGGGCCTCCTCGGCTACCAGGAACGCCGCTGCCACCTCGACCAGGGCGTCAAACGCTCGCCGGTCTACTAACAGGCCGTCACGGTGGGCGTCGGTTCCCGGCCCGGCTGCGGGTTCCACTTGTCCTGGTGCCAGGTCCAAGGTGGCGAGCTCCAACCCCCCGGTGGCGTCACTAGGAATGCCCGACACGACGACGCAGCGGGCCGACGCTTCGGCGACAGTCGCCGCCAGGGCGGCTAGCGGCACTGGCGGGTCAAAGGTGGCTGTGGCTGACCCGTGGTCGCGGGCATCGACTTCGGCCGCGACAAGCGCATCGGCCGCCATGGCCCACGTGGAGGTGAACGCCCCGGAGGCCAGCGCGTCGACGACCACCGCCAGCGCTCCCCCGAACCGGATTTCGGCCGCTGTCACGTTCCGGGCCGTCCGGTCGGCGCCACCGGCGTCGCAGCCGGCCACCCGGGCGCAGCGGAACACCAGATCGTGGACTTCGCGGGGCGCGACCAGCACTGAACCCGCCACGACGACTGCCCTCAGGCTGGGAAGACCTGGCCGAACAGGCGCAGCCAGTTGCCGCCCAGCACCAGGTCTCGTTCATCCGGGGTGAAGCCCGCCTCATCTAGCCCATCTGACAGGCTGCCGAAGTCCTTCGGGCCGTCGAACCATGTTGGCCACGGCGGAAACTTCGGCGCCTCGGTTGGGGCCGTCGCCCGGTCCCAACGGCCGTTGCGCATCCAACCCAGGGCGTCCGGGCTCCAACCCAGAACGGCATCCGAACCGATGGCTACGTGCTCCACGCCGACCTGGTCGGCCAGCTGGGCGACCATTGAGCAGTACTCAGCGCGGGTGACGTCCGCTCCACCCATGAACAGCGGGTAGAGGGTGCAGCCAATGACCCCGCCCCGTTCAGCCACCGCGGCGACCAGCTCGTCAGGTTTGTTTCGCGGCGAGTCGCAGAACGAGGACGGGTTGCCGTGGGTGATGGCGATGGGCTGGGCCGAGGCGTCCACGGCATCCCGACCGGTGACGTTGCCCACATGCGAGATGTCGACCAGGACGCCGGCGTCGTTTAGGGCGGCGACCATCCGGTGCCCGGCCCGGGTCAGGCCGCCGTCGTGCGGCTCCCAGCAGCTGGAACCCAGATGGTTGGCGATGTTGTAGGTCAGCTGGATGACCCGTACCCCGACGTCGGCGAAGATCCCGGCCATCTCCGGGTCATCGCCCAGCATCGATGAGTTCTGAAACCCCAGGACCACTGCCAGCACGTCGTCGGCCTCCGCAGCGTGGATCTCGTCCACCGACCGGGCGATCCGGATGACGTCGGCATTGTGGCGGCACAGGTGTCGGAAGGCTCCGATCCGGGTCATGGTCCCGGCGAGGTCTTCCCAGACGCCAACCGTGGCGTGTACGACATCTACCCCGCCTGACCGGACCTCGGCGATCACCTCCCGGGACCAGTCGTTGATCTGCAGGCCGTCGATGATCATGCGGGGCTCCCCGGTCGCGGTGGGAGGACCCAGTCGTCGGTGACGTCAGGGCCCAGGTCGTCCAGCCGCGGCGCTCCCTGGAAGAGGGTGACCCGCAGCCAGTCGGTCGACTTCGGCTTGTAGTTGTCCATGCCGTACATGGCCAGCTGGAACCGCTGGATCTGCAGCGGGAGGTAGCCGGCCGCGCACGCGTTGTCCCTTGGCTCGCCGTAGCGGCGGTCGCTGGCGTGAAGGCGTTCAACGGCCAGGCGATGCCCGGGCCGTTCAGCGAGAAATCGGTGGATCGGGGTGTCGCCCTCCTCCGAAACCAAGTCGGCCCGTAGACGCCAGAGCCTCAGGGCCGTATCGATAGCCACGTCGCGGTGCTCCGGATCCAGGAGTGATCGGAGAGCCCGCCGGGGTTCCTCCGTGTTGTCGCTGACCACCCACCAGAATGTGTCGGCCTCGGCCCCGTCGAGGTCCAGGTCGGCCAGCCAGCCGAACCTCTCGTCGAGTAGTCGACGGGCCTCACCAACCGTCATCGCCGGATCAGCGGCGGCACGTTCTTCGACGACGAACATCTCGTCGACCAGGGCGTCGTCGGTCTCGTGGAGTTCTAGGAGCAGCGACACGACCATTTCGGCCGTCTCCGGACCGTCATCCTCGGCCCAGCGGTAGAGGGCATCGAAAGGGAGGTCACCGGTCGAGGCCGCCTCCCACGCCAAGGCGATCCGGTCCAGGACGGGAACGAGGGACCGGGCGTTGAGGAAGGGGTGGCAGTCGTCGTCGCCCCCAGTCGCAAAGTGCCGTCGGGCCCGCGTGATCCAAGCCGTCAGCCGCTCCATGGAGGTGGGATCGCCAGGCAGGTCTCGCTGGTCGGCCAGGGCGACCTCCCGGACTCCCACCCAGGCGTCCAACACCCGGGGGTGCTTGAAGGCGTACGGCACGAGGCCCAGTCCGGTGGCGTTACCGAGGCCGAAGAATCGCCGCCACTCCTCGTCGAAGGGCACCGACGTCTTCCCACCCTTCACTCGGGCACAGTGCTCGACCATGTCGTAACCGAGTTCCCGGAACAGCCAGGCGGCCACGAACTGGGCCCGGTAGGGAGGCCGGAGGGGATGGTCGGTTGGGTAGCCGGCGAAGGACCGCATGCCGAACTTGCCGTTGGCGTAGAAGGCGGTACTCCGGAGGATGTAACCGGCGTCGCCTACCAGGTCCGGATCGGGCTGCTGGCCGGCGGCCAGGGCGTCAACCAGGTAGCCGAAGAACCGGACGCTGCGGTTTCCTCGAGTCAGGCACAGGACCCGGGGGTCCAGGCGTCCTCGCTCCTGTTCTGGCACCTCCACCCTCAGCGTGGCCATCAGTTCCTCTGTGACCTCACCCTCCACCAGGACCCCGGCCACTTCCCACCGTTCGGCGATGACCCGGTCGGTGTGGGCCGACTCATCGATGGTCGTAGTGAAGGCCACGAAGCTGAACCGATGGCCATCGGCTTCAACCGTGTAGACGGACTCGCCCCGACCTTCGGCGTCTAGGTCCTGGCCGGTACGGCAGGCCGTCCAACCCCCGGCGACGGCCCGTCGCAGCATGGTTCGACTGAAGCTGTACCGGGTGAGGCGGGCCGCCCCAAGCATCTCGGGCCGCATCACCACCTCGGGGGGACGGAGGCGCGACCCTCGGGCCTCTAACTCGGTCTGCAGCCGATCGGGCACCACGGCGACGCTCACCGAGCGACCATCAGGGTGGGAAGACGGTGCAGCACGGCCGAAGCGTACGCCGTGACGGACCCTCGGGCCTCAGGGCTGTCCCACGCGGAACACCCGCCTCCAACTCGAGGCGGGTGCATCCCGGGGGTGTCCCGAGCTGACCGACTCCCTACGGCGTCGCCCGAGTTTCCGTCGGACACGCACGCCCAGCTGGTCAGCCGGCCCAATTCTCGCGCCACGTTGGTCCCACGGCAAGGGTTGTAGTCGGGCCGTCGAATCGGGGGGTCTCCGAACCGCCCCGGAGGTAGGTTCGGTGCATGAGCCGCTGGGTGGAACTCCTCGAGGCCCGGGGCGTACTGGTGGCCGATGGCGCCATGGGAACCCAACTCTTCGCGGCCGGCCTGGCCGCCGGGGACCCGCCCGAGGTCTGGAACGTGGATCATCCGGACCGCATCCGGGGTATCCACCGCTCCTACGTGGAGGCCGGCTCTGACATCATTCTCTCCAACTCGTTTGGCGGAAACCGACACCGGTTGAAGCTTCACGGCCTACAGGATCGGGTCCACGAACTGAACGCCGCGGCGGCCGCCAACGCTCGTGGGGTGGCCGACGAGGTCGATCGACTGGTCCTGGTCGCCGGCTCCATGGGCCCAACCGGCGAGTTGCTCCAGCCGCTGGGTGACCTGGGTGCCGATGACGCCGCGGACGCCTTTGCCGAGCAAGCCGCCGGGTTGGATGCCGGGGGGGCCGACATTCTCTGGTTGGAGACCATGAGCGCGCTGTCGGAGGTGGAGGCAGGGGTGCGCGGCGCCCGCCAGGTCTCGGACCTCCCCATCGTGGTCACCCTCAGCTACGACACTGCCGGCTGCACCATGATGGGCGTTACCGGTCAGGAGGCTGGGGTCTTCCTGGCTGAGCTCGGGGTGGCCGGCATCGGCGCCAACTGTGGTGCGAACCTGACTGACACCGAGGCCGCGGTGGTCTCTATCCGGGCCGCCGCCGGCGACATCCCGGTGGTCTCCAAAGCCAACGCCGGTATTCCGGTTTGGAGGGGCGCCGTGCTGGAGTACGACGCCACTCCGGAAGTGCTGGCCGCCCACGCCCACCGCCTTCGGGAGGCCGGGATTTCCGTCATCGGGGCTTGCTGCGGCAGTACCCCTGAGCACCTGGCATACATCCGTCGGGTACTGGACGGCGACCTTCCGGTTCCCGATGTCGAACTTCCGACGGTCACGGACACCGTCGAGCCATCTAAAACACGACAGAGGCGGCGCGGCAGATGACCTCAGACGGCAGCGTCTATCCGCTCAAGGACTCGTTCAGCGGCCTCGGCGCCCGCTTCGATCAGGTCCGGAACGAGGTCGAACTCAAAGTCCGGGGCGTCGTCCACGGTGGGCAGCTCCAGGTGGAGTACCTCTAGGTCGGTTGGGACGTCAAGCCACTGCTGACGGGTCAGCTCGGCCGCCGCGGCCCGGATCCCGACCATCATCAGCGACAGCGCCGTCTGCTTCTCGGCCGGTGTGAACTTCGCTGCGACGTCTAGTACCACTAGGCGGGTC
>JAKURX010000079.1 GCA_022451505.1 Acidimicrobiales bacterium
GCCTACGGTGATCCCGCTTTTGGACGGCGTGGTCGAGCGCCTGACGAACGGAGCCCGGGTGGTGGATGTGGGTTGCGGGGCGGGACTGGCCCTGGAGCTACTGGCCGAGGCTTTCCCGGCGTCCACCTACGAGGGTTATGACGTTTCGGAGCGGGCCGTCCAGGCAGCGAAACAGCGGTTCGCTGGTGCCGACAACGTCACCGTTCACCTGGCGGGTGGCGAGGAGGTTCCGCCATCGGGTGACGTGGATTTGATACTGACCCTGGACTGTCTGCACGACATGCCGCGACCCGATCTGGCGATGACAGCTATCCGCCGGGCTGTGGCCGACGACGGTACTTGGCTGGTTAAGGAGATCCGGTCGGCCCCGGAGTGGGACCGGAACCTCCGAAACCCCATGCTGGCCATGATGTACTCCACGTCAGTGGCGTCCTGCATGGCTTCGGCTATGTCGACTCCTGACGGGCTCGGATTGGGCACCCTGGGGCTTGATCCGGTCACTCTGGAGGTCATGGTCACCGAGGCGGGGTTTAGCCGGTTTACCCTCCACGAGGTGGAGGACCCGACCAACCTCTACTACGAGATTCGTGTCTGATCGACGACCCGTGTGCGTAGCTCAGCCGACGGGGACCGGGTCGGTTATCGGGAACACGCAGCCCGCCGAGGCACCGAAGCCAGGTCCGTGTAGGCACGGGTACTCGTAGCGACTGACCTGGACCGTGAGGCTGCCGTCCATCGACGTGACGGGACGCATGTCGACAGCGTCCAGGTTGCCGAGGGCGACCAAGTTGACCTGTATAGCAAGTCGGCTGGGGTCCGGGCCGGCGTCGTACACGGCCCGGGCTACGGCCCGGACCAGGCTGCACGCCTCGACCACCGTGCGGTAGACGTCGTCTGACGGGTCGTCGACTACCGCCGGGTCGTGGCCGGCCATCCGACCGAGTTCCCGGTTACACAGATCATCGAAGGGCCGGGACTCGAAACCGTCCTGCCGGTGGCTTCCCGTGGCAGAGCCATCCAGGATCCACGCGCCGTCGTAGTAGGTACCGGCCGGCGGCCCCCCGAACTCGGCCACCTCCGAGGCCACGGCATCGAGGCCCTGGCCATCCAACCCTGACTGCACGAAGGTCGGCGCCGGCATCCCCTGGTCCATCATCTCAAGGACCAGCCACGGCAGCGTTGTCCGGTCCAGGAGCGGGAAGATCAGATCGACCCCGGCCTCCAGCATCCCGGCAACCGCCATCTCCATTCCCACCCGGCAGGTCGTAGTGCCCTCGCAGCCCAGTTGGTGGACGGTTGCCGCGAGGTCACGTTCAGCCAGCGCCGCGAGGAGGATCTCCACGACGTCGTCTGACCGCTGTGGAGCGTCGGGTGTCACGATGCCGATGGTGGCTCCGGTTAGGACGCCCCTTGCCGCAGCGGTGCTTACGGCCAGTCGAAGGCTGGTCCGGTCACCAGGCTCCAGGGCGAGGAGTAGGCCTCCGGAGCGCCCTAAGTCCCGATCGGAAATGCCGCGGATGGCCATGAAGGAGGTCCGGTGGGTCCGGGTTAGGCACCGGGCTGCCGTCCCGGGGACGGCCTCCACAGCCAGCACGGCGACCGCCCGGTGGGCCTCTACCGCTTCGAGGCAGGCGGCCTCCCGGAGTGTGTCGATGTCGAACCCCCCACCACCGAGGGCCGAGACATCAACCGTCTGGAGGTCCAACCGTCTGCCATGGATGCCTCCGCACTCGCCGTTCACGATGTCAACGAAGGTCCGAACCATGGCGTCCACCTCGCCTACCGGCGCGGCGAAGCCGATCCGCTCCAGCTCTTCTAACCGGGTGTGGAGGTGGACGATGGTGACCGCCTCAGCGCTGATGCCGGGCTCCACGTCCACCGGATCGCCCTCCGGGGGTGGTGTGGGAAGACAGAAGGCTTCCAGGGACTGGAACGGGTGGTTCCGGTCAAAGCCGGCCTGGAAGGCCTCGTAGGTGCTTCCTCGAGGGTCGGCATAGTGGCCGTCTACAACGGTTCCGGTGGGGACCGTCGTCCGGAAGGCCGGCTCGGAATCTGCCTCCTCGCCGTCCGTGTCGTGCTCACTCCTCACGCCGTCGGTATTACCGTCGGCAACCTCCTCATCGTCGCTACCGCCAGCCAAACGCCCCGCCACGGTCGTCGGCGTTACCGTTGACGTTGGGGGCTCGTCCAACCCGATGTACTGATCGGCGACGGTCGAGTTCGCCTCGGTACCTTCGCCGCTGCCGCTCTCGGCGTCGTCTTGGGTATTCCCACCGCCCTCTTCGACAGGCGGTGCTTCGGTCATCGGTGTGGGCGTCGACGTTGTTGGCTGCGCGTCCGGTTTGTCAGCCCAGTCCGTCGTCGTGGTCGGGGTAACGGTGGACGTCGTCGGGACGGGTCGGGCCTGGTTAGTGGCGTCGGTGGCGCAGGCCGAGGACAGAAGGCCTAGGAGCAGGGTGAGCGCGATGGCTGGGAGGTGAGGTCGCAACATGGGGGAGGCCGACCGGGCGAGATGGCAGGCCGGCGTGGACAGTATGCGCGGTTGGCCCCGGAATCCGGTGCAGGTGCCCGAGGTGGTGGCGTCCGATTGCGTAGCCTCGGCGACGTGCCGGAGCCCGATGACGACGCGACCGAGGCTCCAGTACCCGAAGCGACTCGACCGGTACCAGAACGGGACTCAGCGGAACGCGGGACCGAGGTGTCCGACAGGCTCCGGGAACGGCGGTCCGCATTCTTTCGCAGGAGGTCGGGGTCCACCTCGGCGGTGACCGACCTGCCGGAACCGACCGGGGGGCGGTGGACCGAGGCGGAGTCCGACCGACAGATTCGAGCCTTTCTGCTCCGGCTTGCCGAAGGTCGCCAGCTGGTCCACCGGGATGACCCGGTGCAGTTTCTCCGCGAGAACGACCTCCTCCTGCTCTTCGGTCCCGAGGAGGAAGAGGCTTTCGCAGCGCTGGCTCTTCGCTTCCCGGACGAGACGGTCAGTCGGTGGGCAACGCTGCTCAGCGGCGGGGATCGGTCCGAGGCCTTCGGGCCGCGTTCCCGTGCCGAACGCCGCGACGAAGCGGCGGTGGTCCGCTCCCTCGATGTCGGGCTGCGTAAGCGGGTGCTGAGCGTGCTGGTCCTCCTGGTCCTAGTGGGAGGGCTGGTGGCACTGGGGCGGGCCCTCCTGACCGAGGTTCCCGAGGACCGATCCGAGCGGGCGTTGCGGTTTGCCTCCCCGGTGGCCGACGACCCTGGTGATGGGCGGCCGGGATCGGTCGCCGGTGGACCACCGGTGGTCGAGCCGGCGCTGGTGGCTACGGCCGACCTCCTGGTGGCCGTTCTGCGGGGCGGCGGCGAACCGGCCGACCGGATCCGGCTGGACGTCCCCGACAGGGAGCTGCCCGTTGCCCTTGGGGCTGTAACGGGAACCGTCTTCGAACACGCCGGCGGCCAGGTGGCCATGGTGGGACCCGAAGGCTGGTGGACCGGGGCCTGTGTCCGGGTCGCCGTGGCTACCGAGCTGCTGCGACCACTCGATGTGGTGGTGCACGAGGACGCTGATGGCGCCTGCCCTGCCGACCTGGTCGGCCGGCAGGCCCGCGTTACGTGTGCCGGGGACCGAGTCTTGGTCCTGGCCGTGGACATTCCCCAGGGGGCGGTTGCCCTGATCGAGGGTGGGTCGGCCTGGGCGGAGTCCATCCGCTTCGGCGTCGAGACGACCCCGAGCGCAGCCTCCCGGTGGGAGACCCTGGCCGTCCGCGGATCCATCGTCGTCCCCGACGTGGAGGAGTCGGTGGCTATTCCCCGATTCGGCGGCTCTTCAGGCGACGACCTCACCTTCGACCTAGGTGACAGCGAAAACAGCCCGACCCGCGGGACCTGCGTACTGGCCTGAGGTTCCTCGGCCGGGGGTCGGCCCGATCTATACCTACCCGGCCGGTACGGTGAGGGGATGTGCGGCCGCGTGGTGACCACGTCGTCACCCGAGGAACTCAGCGAGTACGTGGGTGCCCGGGACGTCGTCGAGACCCTGAAAGGACCGGACCACAACGTCGCTCCCTCCCGCCTACTCCCCGTGGCCTGGGTCGACGACCAGGCCGGCTCCGGTCGCGTGCTGGGGGTTGCCCAGTGGGGGTTGGTCCCGTCGTGGGCCACTGACCCGGCCGTCGGTGTCCGGCTGTTCAACGCCCGGGCCGAGACGGTGGCCACCAAGCCCTCCTTCCGTGCGGCCTTCCGTCGCCGGCGGTGCCTTGTCCTGATCGATGGCTTCTACGAGTGGGGACTGAGTATTGCCGGCTCGCCGAAGCAGCCGTGGTTCGTCTACCGGGCAGATGGCTCCCCTCTTGCCCTGGCTGGCCTGTGGGAGTCCCGGTCCGATGACGGCCGAACGCTTCGGACATGCACGGTGGTCACTGTTCCAGCGAACGCCGATCTGGCACCTGTCCACCACCGGATGCCCGCCGTGGTGGCCGAGGACGACCGGGACCGTTGGCTAGATCCCGCCACCTCGGACCGGTCCACGTTGGAGGAGGTCCTCGCGCCGTCCCCCGATGGCCTGCTGGCCCTTCATCCGGTGGACCGTCGGGTCAACGACGCCCGGCAGAAGGGTCGGGAGCTCACGATCCCGGTTTCCCTGGAGGCTCTCCCTGACCGGTCGGGCTCCCAGGAGGTCCTCTGGTGAAGGCGGTGCCGACCTTCGAGCGCACGGCGCAGTCGCTGGAACGGACAGGCGAAACCGTGGTTACCACGGTCGTCTCGGCCCGTCGACGCCTTGACATCGTGATGCTCCGTTGGCAGGCCCGACTCGACGCTCCCGTCTGGGACCGCAGCCTGCCGTGGCTCTCTGCGGTGGTCTTCGCCGTGGTCCTATCGCTCCTCGCTCTGGCCCGTTACCGGGACCTAGGGGTGGGCTACGAGTTGGGGCACTACGTCCAGGCTGCGTACCTGATGGATATGGGCGCCTCCCCGGTGATCAGCGACCTGGGCTACAACGTCTTCGCCAGCCAGGGCGCCTGGGTCTTCTGGCCGCTGGTCTGGGCGATGCGGGTCCTGCCGGACGTCCCGACCCTGCTCTTGGTGCAGTCGGTGGCGTTAGCCCTCGGCGTGGTGCCGATCTGGCGTATGGCCCGAGGACCGGCGAACCTGCGGATTGGCGGAGCGGCCGCGCTTATGTTGGCTTACGCTCTTCACCCGTCGGTCCACGACCTGAACCTGGCCGGGTTCCATCCGGAGGCGCTTGCTATCCCGGCCCTGATGGCCGCCTATCTGGCCGGCCACGCCGACCGGTGGCGTCTGGTGGCCCTTCTGGTGCTCCTGGTGGTGTGCACGCGGTCCGACCTGGGCCTGGCCGTGGCGGCGCTCGGTTTGGTGATGGTGGGGGAGGACCGTCGTACCCCGGGCTGGTCCCTGGCCGGCTTTGGCCTGGCTTGGTTCCTGGTGATGTCGTTCGTGGTCCAACCGCTGCTGGGCGACGGCAACTACCCGCACCTGGGCGCCTTTGCCCACTACGGGGACGGCTTGCTGGGGATCGTCCTCGGGATGCTGAGCGACCCCCTGGGCTTGGTCGGGGACCTGTTCGGTCGGGCCGGTTTCGAGAAGGTTCTCCTGCTCCTGGCCCCAGTTCTTTTCCTCCCGTTGGTCAGACCCCGGTACCTGGCTCCTGTCCTTCCCCTCCTGGCCCTCTACCTGGTAGCTGACGTGGACGACGCCGGCTACGGGAACCCCCAGCAGGACGTGGCCGTCTTGGCCTTCGTGTTTATCGCAGCGGCCTATGCCCTGATGCGGATCGGCACCCCTGGGGTGAGCCGCATCCTGGTCGACCGTCGAGTCCTGACGGTTCTCGTCCTGACGGCCATCGTGTTCTTCGTCCGCGATGCCGCCTCCTCGCCGTACGAGGAACCGTGGGACTGGGGGCGCCGGTCCCCGGTGGACGTAGCCCGGGTGTCGGCGGCCACCCTCATCGGCGAGGAGGCGAGGGTTAGCGTCCCGCCAGAGGTCTACCCGCTCGTCGCCGACCGACAGGATGTTCACGTGCACCGTCGGTCCCAGGGGTCGCTACCCGGCTTGGACTGGGAGGAGCGGTTCGACGCCGTGGTCCTCGATGAGATGTCGATGGGATGGACCCAGGCGGAGGGAAGGCTGTTCGAGAGCCGGCTTATCCTGATGGATTTCCGAAAGCGGATGGGCCGTGACGGGGTCAGTCTCTGGATCCGGCGACCGGGAGCCTGACCCCGGTCGCCGACCCGTTCAGGTCGCTTCGGCGTGCCCCCCGGCTCGTAGGGCGTCGCGGAGCAGGTCGGCCACGGCGTCCAGGTCGGCCGGGTCGGCGTCGGCGTCGGCTTGAGCGAAGTCCAGGTGGCCCATGTTCTCCAGGGGGACGACGTGCAGGTGGGTGTGGGGGACCTCGAAGCCGGCGACCATCAGCCCGATTCGGGTCGGCGACAAGACGGCCATCTGGGCCCGACCCACCGCGTGGGCCACGCCGGTGCAGTGGGCCACGACTTCAGTGGGAAGGTCGGTCCACCGGTCCACCTCGGTTACCGGGATGACCAGCACGTGCCCCCGGTTCAGGGGTCGAATGTCGATCATGGCTACGCACGTGGCGTCTCGCCAGATGATCCGACCTGGGATCTCGCCGTCGATGATTCGGGTGAAGATGGAGGCCATGGGCCCTCCTGGTGAGCAGGGCGGCGCCCGACGCGGGCGTCGCGGAGTCGGATCGTAGGCTGTGCCCGATGCGAGGGGAGAACGACGCCGCCCCGGAACCAGTCCGTACCGGGTGGGCTGGCCTGTGGACTGTTCCTAATGCCATCACCGTGGTCCGGCTGGGCTGCATTCCGTGGTTTCTGTGGCTTCTCTTCGAGGAGGGGAACCGGACCGACGCCGCCCTCCTCCTGGGTGCTCTGGGGGCCACCGATTGGGTGGACGGGTGGATCGCCCGCCGTTTCGATCAGGTGTCCGAGGTGGGCAAGCTCCTAGACCCGACCGCCGACCGTCTCCTATTGGTGGCGGCCCTGGTGTCGATGATGGTCGATGGCTCCATCCCGACCTGGTTCGCAGTGGCCGTGCTGGTCCGGGAGGTCCTGATCGGGCTGGCGGCTCTGGTCCTGCTGGGCCTAGGCGCACGGAGGATCGACGTGACGTGGTGGGGTAAGACGGGGACCTTTGCCCTCCTGTGGGCCGTGCCATGCTTCCTGGCTGGCCAGTCCACGGCGTTTGCCAACGAGGCTTTCGCCATGGCTGCCTGGGTGTTCGGGCTACCCGGCTTGGTGATTTCGTGGATCGCTGGGTGGGGATACCTGCCGGTGGCCCGCCGGACCCTTCGGGAGAGTCGAGCGGCACGGTGAGGACCGCTGCGGCCGCCCACCGCCCGGGCGTTGGCACTGTGGGGCCTGGGGAAAGGTAGTTTCGAGCCTGTGAACGTTCCGTCCGACCTGTGGTACTCCACCGACCACGAGTGGGTCCGGAAGCTCAACGACGGCCTAGTCCGAATTGGTATTACCGACTACGCCCAGGATGCCCTGGGCGACGTGGTTTTCGTGGAGGTTGCAGAGGTCGGCACGACGGTGGCCATCGGAGCAATTTTTGGCGAGGTGGAGTCCACCAAGTCGGTGTCCGAGCTCTTCGCGCCAGTCTCCGGGGAGGTGGTGGCCGTCAACGAGGACTTGGAGGCCGCGCCGGAGAGGGTCAACGAGGACCCCTACGGCGACGGCTGGATCTGTGAGATGAGGACGGAGGGTCCGACTACCGACGGGCTTCTGGACGCCTCGGCCTACTTGGCCCTGATCGAGGTCTGACCTGTGTCCACCGAGTGTCCCGGCTGCGGCCGCCAGACGTCGACCGACGAGCGGTTTTGCGGGGCCTGCGGGACGCGCCTGGCTTCCTCCGACGAAGAAACCACCGACGCTTTCGATCCCGTGGAGGAGGTGCCCCATGGCGAGGACCGCGAACGGTTCCCGGTGGAGTGCGGTCTGTTCGTGGTGGAGTCCGGGCCCAAGGCCGGGGCGCGCTACGGCCTGGAGGCGGCGGTGACGACCATCGGCCGCCACGGGGGCGCCGACATCTTGCTGGACGACGTCACTGTGTCTCGTCACCATGTCGAGGTGGAACGGACCGGCGACCGGTATTTGGTCCGCGACGTGGGATCCCTGAACGGCACCTATCTGAACGGTAGGCGGATCGAATCGTGTGAGATCCACGACGGCGACGAAGTGCAGATCGGGCGCTTCAAGCTGGTGTTCTTTCACGGCACCGCGGGTTGATAAGGACGTGGTCGCCGAGGAGGCCGCGGGACCGGACGGCGCCCTGAACATCGGGGAGGTCCTGACCCGACTGGAGCCGGAGTTTCCGGAGGCGACGGTGTCCAAGATCCGGTTCCTAGAGTCGCGGGGCCTTCTGGCTCCCGGGCGCTCGGCTGCCGGCTACCGCCAGTTCGCGGAAGCCGACGTGGCCCGCCTGACTTGGATTCTGCGCCAG
>JAKURX010000008.1 GCA_022451505.1 Acidimicrobiales bacterium
GATGAGCATGTCGGCGATGACCGTCGGGGCATGGGACACGCCCAGCAGCCGTGGGATGGAGAAGCCCCAGACATCGGCGGCCACGACGGCCACGTCCCGGCCCCGACCGGCCAGGGCCACGGCCAGGTTGGTGGTGACCGACGACTTGCCGACCCCGCCCTTGCCAGACGCGATGAGCAACACCCGCGTGGACGAGTTGGCCTCAGCGAACGGCACGGACCGCCCCTCGGAGTGCCCGAAGGTGGGGTTGGTCCCCGCGGTTGCTGACGGATCACCGTGCAGTCGCTCCCGGAGTTCCTCGCGCTCGGTATCGCTCATGACGGTGAAGTCGACGCCCACGGCGTCTACCCCATCGAGAGCCACCACGGCGTCGTCCACGGACCGCTGGATCTCGGCCTTCAGGGGGCAGCCGGGCACGGTGAGGGCGACCTGTACGTTGACCCGCAGACCGTCGATAGCGACCCCGCGGACCATGCCCAGATCCACAATGCTGCGCCTCAGTTCGGGGTCGTGGACAGGGCGCAGGGCCTCGATGACCTGGGACTCGGTGACCGGCACGGATACTCCTCCCGTGCCCCGGACAGGATCTGCCACGGGGCTGCCGACGTCCTCCATCCGCCCGGGGACCAGCCATGATGCCAACGGCGGACCCGGCCGGACGACCGGAGAGTCGGGCTCGGTAGAATAGCCGGGTGGACACGGCCCCCCTCACGGCCACCGAGTTCTCATCGGCGGTCACCGCGATTACCGGCGCCTTCGGCGATCCGACCCGCCGGGATATCTACCTGCACGTCCGAGAGGCCGACAACGGGGTTACAGCGGCCGAGACAGCGGCCGCCTTTGACCTCCACCCCAACGTAGCCCGCCACCACCTCGACAAGTTGGCCGCCGGCGGCTACGTGGAGGTGGCCGTGGAGCGGGCCGAGGGCGCCACGGCGGGCCGCCCGTCCAAGCACTACCGGATTTCCGACCCCGGCATTCCGTTGGAGCTGCCGGTCCGCCAAGATGCCGTCCTGGTCAACCTGCTCGGCCGGGCGCTGGCCCTCCTGCCCTCGGAACAGGCCGAGGCCATGGCCGAGGAGGTGGGCGCCGAGGTGGGACGCAGCATGGCCGAGTCCCTCGGGACCGACGAGGTTCACCGGTCTTTCCAATCGGCGATGTACGTGGTGGCCGAGGCCCTCACCGCCCATGGCTTCGCGGCCCGGGCGGAGCGTGCCGCTGACAACCGCCTGCGTATCGTCTCCGAACACTGCCCGTTTGGGGGCGCCCCCATCGAGCACCCGGTGATTTGTGCCGTGGACCGGGGCCTGGTCCGAGGGATGCTGTCGACGCTATACGGCGAGGCGACGGCCGAGATGCGGTCGTCGCTGCCAATGGGCGACGCCGTCTGCATCACCGACGTGACGGGCTGAGCCCGCAGCGACGTCCCGTTCGACGGTCCGCGCCACCGTGAAGTGTCATCACCTCGGCCACGCCTCCACCTCTCCACTACGCCCCGAGGACGCATCATCCGTGGCCGCCCTTTGCGCCGGTCGCGTCGACCCTGGAGGGGTCCCGAACACTTGCCGAGAGATCTCGACTGACCTCCGGGCACCGAGATGAGCCTGCTCCTGATCCGCCACGGGTCGGCCGGCGATCCCTACCGATGGGTTGGTGAGGACGTCGACCGGCCGTTGGACGCCTGGGGCGCTGCCCAGGCCAGTCGGTTGGCCGACCTGGTGTCGGCGCTGTTCCCCGATCGGCCACCGACCCGCGTCCTGAGCAGCCGGGCCGTCCGCTGCCTCCAGACGGTGGGCCCGCTGTGCACCCGGCTGGACATCCGGCCCGAGGTGGTCGACTACCTATTCGAGGGGGCGTCGCGGCACACCATGGCCCTGATCCGGGACCTGGCGGCCGATCCCGAGACCTCGCCGGTCGTGCTGTGCAGCCACTCCGACGTGATATACGACGTGGTCCGGGACCTGGTCTCCGATGGCGCAGGGATCAGCGGTGGCTGGGAATGCGGCTACGCCTCCGCGTGGGAGCTGACGATCGGCAGTGGTCGGATCGTCCACGCCCGCTACCACCCCACCCCTTGAGCCGGGGTGCCCAGGCCGGGACCGGGGTCAGCCCCCGAGGAGCCCCATCCCGACCAGCAGGTCCACCAGATCCACGGGAGGATTGTCTACCGCGGCGAACGCCGCTAGGTCGGCAGTCGCGTCACCGGGCCTCCCGACCACCGTGGCCAGGACCACCGCTCGGTAGGCCCGGGCGTGCGGATCTCCGGGCTCGACGGCTACCGCCTCGTCCAGGTTGCCGAGGCCCCGTTGGACCAGCTCCGGCGTTCGGGTGAGGACCAGCAGCCAACCCCGCTCGGCGAGGAGGGAGCCGTTCTCTGGGTCGGCCGATAGTCCGGAATCGAGGACCTCCAGGGCCTCCAGCAGATCGCCGTTGGAGGCCAAGCCGACGGCGATGCGCTCCCGCAGTCGGCTGGCGGCCAGCAGGTCGCCCACAATGGGCGGCGCGGCCAGGCCGTCGAGGGCGACCAGGTCGGCAGCCGCCCCGATGTGGTCCCCGTCGGCGTGGCGCTGGGAGGCCCGGAACACCCGGACGTCCGGATAGGCGGGATCAACAGCCACCGCCTCGTCCAGGTCGGAACGGGCCGACGGGCCCTCGCCGTTTCGCCAACGGACCCAGCCGCGGTAGGCCAGCGCTTCAGCGTTAGACGGTTGCACTTCCAGGACCTGTGAGTACAGGACGACGGCTTCCTCTGGGTCCGCCACCCCCGCCTCTACCAGCAGGGTGCGGGTCGACGACCGGATGTCGCCGCTGAGCGACCCACCCGTCGGGCGCTGACCGGCCGTCCGGGCCACCAGGAGCCCGGCCGCCACGACGACCAGCAGGACGCCCCCGACGACTAGCGGCCGGGGGGGCCGCCCACCCGACCGTCCCCCCCGCCACCGTACGAGCGCCGACCCCAGACCGACCGCCGCCGCCCCACCGGCCAGTACCGGAAGGATCCAGACGAGCCCGGTCAGGCCCTCTCCCCCCGGCGTGTAGTCGATATCTTCACCAAACCGGGCCACCAGCACGGATCGGATCTCGTCGTCAGTCCGACCGTCGTCGACCATGGTGCGGATGGACGAACGGATGGTCCGGGCGATCGGTACGTCCGACTCCCCGAGGGACTGTCCACGGCAGACCGGGCAGGCGAAGTCACCGGCCAACGCATGGACCCGGTCGGCGTTGGTGAGGGGAGGCCGCCCGACCTGCTCGGCGGCCACCAGGCTCCCCACGACTACAGCCAGGACGACTAGCCAGGTCAGGCGTCGGCTCACCGTGCGGCCCTCACGACGCCTCTGCCAAGACCTGGTCCAGCAGGTCCTCCAGACTGTTCCGGTCGACCCCGCCCACCACCTTGGCCGCCACGTGGCCTGAGGGGGTCACCAGGTATGACTCGGGCACGGCCACCACGCCCCAGTCCACGGCGATCCGACCCGTGTCGGTGACGAGCACGGGCCATCCCCCACCGTTCTCGGCAAAGAACGCCGCCACAGCGGCCGGACGGTCGTCGAAGGCCACACTCACCAGCCGCACGTCGCCGGCCGACGCGTGGGCCTCGGCGAAGGCCACCAGCTCCGGGTGCTCCTCGATGCACGGCACGCAGGTGGTGGAGAAGAAGTTGACGAGCACCCACCTGCCCCGCTGGTCATCCAGGTCCCAGGTCGAGCCGTCCACCGCTGTGCCGACGACGGCTGGGGCCACGCCTCCCACTAGGTGGGTGGTCATCCGGTCCCGGCTGGAGTCGCGGGTGGCGAACACGGCGACCAGGAGGGCCAGGACGAGACCCACGGCTACAGCCGCCGACCGGACCGGGCTCACGAGGCCACCTCGTCGACCGACGGCACGTCAACCTCGTCTCGGCGGCGGCCCGTCGGGACGGCGGCCAGGGCCGTCCCCACCGCCATCACCGCCCCACCAACCCACAGCCACATCACCAAAGGCTGCACGGTGACCCGGACAACGGTGGTTGAGGACTCCTCGTCAGGCACGGCCAGCACCGCCAACTGGAGGTCGTCGCGCAGTGTGGACCTGGTGGCTGGCGTGCCGATGGTTTGGCCTCCGAACGGGAAGACGCTGATGGCCGGCAAGTAACGGTGCCCGTCGACCAGCACAGCCACTCGGACCTCGGTCTTCTCGGGAAGCTGCACGGTGGCTACGCCGTCGAAGACCAACTCGTGGTCGGCGAACGAGGCCCGATCGCCCGGATCGGTGAAACGGAACTCGGCCTGGCGGACGAAGGCCGAGGAGCAGGCGAAGGCCACGGCCACCACGGCCACCCCTACGTGGACGACCATGCCGCCGCTGGACCGGCCCATCAGGCCCCTGGGACCCCGGGCCCCCACGGCCAGGAGGAGTTGTCGAACAGCGCCTCCCACGGCGAAGCCGGCCAGGCCGACGGCCAGGGTAGGCGCCCAGCCCCGGCTGCCCAGTAGGACGCCGGCCAGCATGGCCCCCGCCCCTGCCACCGCCGGCCACCGGAGGCGCACCGAGAGCAGGTCGGCCGAGGTACGGCTCCACGGCAGTGCCGGGGCCACCGCCATCATGAATAACAGGGCGAAGCCGATTGGCATGGTCATCCGCTCGAAGTACGGGTTGCCGACCGAGATCCGGTTTCCCTGAGCCGCCTCTACCAGCAACGGAAAGACGGTGCCCAGGAGCACCACGAAGGCGAAGGCCCCGAACAGCAGGTTGTTGGCCAGGAAGGCCCCGGTGCGTGATATCGGAGAGTCGATCGACCCCGCCGTGCGGAGCTGGTCGCCCCGCCAGGCAATTAGGCCCACGGTGGTCGCCACCACGGCGGCAAAGAAGCCGAGCAGGAGCGGCCCGATGGCCGACTCGGTGAAGGCGTGTACGGAGTCCAGGACGCCCGACCGGGTGATGAAGGTCCCGAGGATGGTCAACGAGAACGTGGCGCAAAGCAGGGACAGGTTCCAGACCCGAAGCATCCCCTGCCGCTCCTGGACCATGACCGAGTGCAGGTAGGCCGTCCCGGTCAGCCAGGGCAGGAAGGAGGCGTTCTCCACTGGATCCCACGCCCAGTAGCCGCCCCAGCCCAGGACCTCGTAGGACCACCAGGCTCCCAGCAGGATCCCTACGGTGAGGCACCCCCAGGCGACCAAGGTCCACCGGCGAGCTTCCAGTAGCCAGCCCTCGCCCAGGCGTCCAGTGGCCAGGGCCGCCACAGCCAGGGCGAACGGCACCGTGAAGCCCACGTAGCCCAGGTACAGGACCGGCGGGTGGAAAGCCATGAGGACGTGGTTCTGGAGGAGCGGGTTGGGACCCGGCCCGTCGTAGCCCGGCCAGGGGCTGAACCGGCCGAACGGATGGGCCGGCCCGGCCAGCAGCAGGAAAAAGAAGGCGCAGACGGCGAACAGGACCAGGAGGGTCCACCCCACCATCGGGTCGTCCAGGCGGTCGCGGAACCGCCTAGCCACCAGGACCACGTAGCCCACGAGGACCAGGACCCACAGGAGGATCGATCCCTCGAGGGCCGACCACAGAGTGGCCACGTTGAACAGAGCCGGCGTCCGGTGGCTGCCGTGCTCAGCCACGAAGGCCACCGTGAAGTCCCGGGTGATGAGCGCACGCTCCATGGCCGCCACCTGGCCCACGGCGGCCACAGCCAGGAATCCCACAGCCACCCGGGAGCGCACGACCAGGGCTGGGTTGCGGGTAGCCAGGCCGTAGGCCACCACGACCACGCCGACCACCGAGGCGGACAGGCCGAGGGCGACGAAGAACGTGCCGAGGGTGGCGTTCAACCGACCGTCCCGCAGGGAGCCAGCTGGGCGCCGTCGGACCGGTAGTCGTTGTCGTGCTTGACCACCATGTGGTCGGTCCGCAGGAACCAGCCGTCGTCGGCCGCCCCGTCCAGCCCGGTCAGGTCCGGGGGCCTTCCGGCCCTCCAGGCCCCCTGGAGCACCACCGGCACCCCGGGCTGGAAGAGCTCAGCCGGATCACCCAGGTGGACCACGTCGGCCAGGACGTCACCGGCGCACAGGGTAAAAACGACCGCTGCCTCGCCTCCCAACTCTCCCTCCACTAGGCCGGGCTGCGGGGTGCCCACCACCCGGAACCGGTCGTCGCCGAGCTCAGACCGCAGCTCGACCGCCTCGGAAACTTCGTAGAAAAACAGGGAGGCGTCGCCCAGGGAACGCAGTAGCACGAAGACCACGGCGGCCACCACGCCCAGGAGTAGGAGCAGCGCCCCAGGACGCCGCGTCCGGACGACCGGCCGTGTCGGCTCTGGAGTCAGGTCGAGGGGAGCCGACCGTGGTCCGGGATCGTCAGCCACGATCGGACCCCGGCGAGTCGATCCAGCGACGCCGGTCCACGGGAACCCGGGGCGCCAACCGTCGGCCGCGACGCACCAGGCCGAAGGCGTAGCCGCCTAACACGACCAGCGAGATGCCCCACCCAGCCACCAGATAGCCCGCGTGGGTCATACCGGGTCTTCCCCGTCGTTCCAGCGGCCGACCGCGGCGTCCAGGTCGGTGGCCGAGGTCTCGGACCGGCGCTCGGCCAGGGCCGTCGCCACGTCGTGGTCGATCGCCGCCTGCTCCAGCCATCCCACCCGGAACCGGTGGACCAGCAGCCACCAGGCCACCAGGCCGAAGACCAGGAAGCCGAACATGAGGGTGAACAGCGTGAGGTCCTCGATCTTGAGCTCGGCCAGGGTGGATTGCTGGTGGAGGGTCCGGTTCTCCCACCAGGCCACCGAGCGGTTGATGAGCGGGATGTCCAGGACGGCCACCAAAGCCACCACGGCGGCCCTCCGGGCCTGGAGGCGGGGGTCGGCGGTGGTGCGACGCAACGCCAGATAGCCGACAAACAGCAGGAAGAGGACCAGGGTGGTCATGAGGCGTACGTCGCCCCACTCCCACCAGGTGTTCCAGACTGGTCGGCCCCAGATGGAACCGGTCACCAGGACCAGGCCGCACAGCACCGTGCCCACCTCAGCCGCCGCGTAGGCCGTGACGTCCCACCAGGCCGTGCGGCGCAGCAGCACCCCGACGCTGGCCACGGCACAAACCACGAAGGCGGCGTACATAAGCACGGCCATCGGAACGTGCAGGTAAAGCATCCGTACGGCATCGAACTGTCCGAACTCCTCGCCGGTTGTGGGATGGGTGCGCACGTCGGGGTCGGTTACCACGAAGGCCAGGACGACCAGCGCCGCAACGCCGAGCAGCGCCCCGGCACCCAGGAGCCGCGAGCCGCGGGACCCGGTGCCGTCTCGTCGCTTGTCTGGTCCGGCCATGGGCGCTCCCGATCAGTCCTCGATCAGCACGCCGTGGGCCAGGGCGCCGACCACGGTGGCGACCAAAGCGGTAGCGGCCAGCAGCCCGGTCCAGGCCCATCCGTCCACCGCCGCGACCCCGAGGGCGTCGTCAAACGCCCGGGTGGCCGCGATCAGCACCGGCGCCAGAACCGGGAGCAACAGGATGGGCAGGAGGGTCTCCCGCACCCCGAGACCCGAGGCCAGCGCGCCGTAGAGGGTACCGGCGGCGGCCACCGTGACCCCGGCCAGTACACCGGCCACTATCAGCAGGACGGGGTCGTCCACCTCGACGCCGTAGAACACCAAGAGGCCTCCGATCAGCACCGTCTCGAGGGCCAGGATCTGCACGAACACGGCCGCCGCCTTGCCCAGGAACAGGGCTAGCGGCGTCAGGCCGGACATGCGCAATGCGTCCAGCGTCCCGTCCGACTGCTCCAGTGTCGCTGACCGGTGGACGGCCAGCAGGGCGCTGAGCAGGACGGCCACCCAGAACAGCCCCGGAGCGAAGGTGCCTAGGGTGCGCTGGTCGGCATCCAGGGCGAAGCCGAACAGGACCAGGACCAGTAGAGCGAAAGGCACCACCTGGGCGACGACCACCCGGGAGCGGGCCTCGATCCGCAGGTCGCGGCCGGCAACCAGCCGGACGTCACCCAGGAACCGGCGCACGTCAACCATCGGCCGGCCGCCCATACCCGCCGGCGGTGTCGTCCACCACCATCCCACCGGACACGGTCACCACCCGAGGCGAGAGGGCGGCCACCCGTTCCAGCTCGTGAGACGACACCACCACAGTGCCCCCGGCGGCTACCGCGTCGCTCACTAGAGCGTCCACCACGTCCCGACCGGCCTGGTCGAGCCCCGCATGGGGCTCGTCCAATAGCCAGAGTTCCGGGCGTCGGACGACTAGGGCGGCCAGCGAGGTCCGGCGACGCTGGCCGGCCGAGAGGGTGTGGACCGGCTGGTCGTGGAGTCGCCCGGCGACCCCCAGACGGTCCAGCGCCGAAGCCGTCCGTTGACTTGCCTCGCCGGACGAAAGGCCAGCTGCCCGGGCCCAGAAGCGCATGTTTTGTGCGACGGTGAGATCGTCGTAAAGCCCGTTGGCGTGTCCCAGAAGGGCCACCCGACGCCTGGCCGCCCGACGTTCCACGACCAGGTCATGGCCCAGCACGGTGGCCGACCCGGATTCGGGCCGGATTAGGCCGGCGCACAGGCGCAGCAGGGTGGTCTTCCCGGCCCCGTTGGGGCCCCGGACTAACACCGTCTCGCCGGCCCGGACCGTCAGATCCACCCCGGCCAGCGCGGGGAAGTTCCCCAGCAGCGCCACCGTCCCACGCAACTCGACCACCGGCACCCCGTCACGGTACCGGTCGGCCGTACCCTGACCCCATGCCCGTGCCCCGCCCCAATAAACGACGGCTCCCTGCGGCCACCATGACGGCCGTCCTCTTACTAGCTGGCGCCTGCTCCGAGGACGCCGACGCCCCGACCCCTTCGGCGGTGGGTCCGGCGACGGTCACCACGTCGATCGTGGAGGCCCGACCGACCCTGGCCGACGAGGGCATCCCTGACTGGGTAGGCGACGTGGTGAACCTGCACGATCTGGCCGACGGAACCTGCTTTAACCAGTACTCCTGGGTGCAGAACGACCGGCACGTCGAGATCGACACCAGGGTGCCCTGCGAGGGCCCTCACCAGCACGAGGTGTACCTCCGGACCGACCACCCGGCCCGAGCCGGGGCACCGTGGCCCGGTGACCGCGAGATGGAGGCTTACGCCCGGGCCGAGTGCTATGGCGCCTTTGCCGCCTTCGTGGGCAAGATCTACGAGCTCTCCGAGCTCGAGCTGGGCTACCTCACCCCGTCGAGAGCCGATTTCGAGCACGAGGAAGCCCGGTTCCGAGGCATCCACTGCTACCTGATGGTCGAGGACGGTGCTGAGATGGTCGGCTCGGCCCGGGACTCTCGCCGCTAACGCCGCTCGGCCAGCACCAGGGCCAGGCCCGACCAGGACTGCGGAACGGCACCAAGGCCCGCTCCGGTGTCCGGGTTCCAGTACTCGGCCAGCCCCGACGCCCACGCCCCGGCCACCGTGGTCCGGGCCAGGTGGGCGGCGGCCGTCGGCGAGTGCCGCTCTACGGCCAGGACCACCAGATAGGCCAGCTGGGGCCACACCGGGCCCCTCCAGTAGGCGTCCGGGTTGAAAGTCGGCTCGGCCCGATGCACGCCAGCCGGACCGGCCGGACCCCCGAAGGCCCTCGGGTCCAAGAGCTGGTCGACCACGGTCGCCGCTCGGCCGGGCTCGTCGTCGACGAGCAGCGGGAGTAGGGCGTCCAGGGTCCGTACCCGGCCTGAGCCGTCAGCCGTCGGACCGGCGTCTACCCAGGTCCCAGCCTCCTCGGACCATCGATCGACCAAGGCGGCGGTCAGCAGGTCCGCCTCTTCGGCTAGTCCGGCATCGTCGACCACGGTGGCCAGCTCCCGGGCGTTGAAGGCGATGAGGGCGTTGAAGCCCGCCGGGGCTACCGGGAACACCGGGTTGTGGAGGGGCTCGCCGTCGGGGCCGGTCTCGATGGTGGACACCAGGCGGTCCTTGACCGACGCCCAACGGTCCCGGTCAAAGCCGTCCGGGCACCGGTCGTCCCAACGGGGGGAGTCGTCGGTACCCGTCTCCCAGGGGTGGCATGCCAGGACGAGTCCGTTCCTGTCGCGGGCCCGGTGCTCCAGCAGGAACCGCAGTCCCGAGACCGCAAAGGCCACCACCTCGTCGTCCGGTGGCCAGCCGGCCCGGACCAGTTCGGCCACCGCGTGGCCGTACATTGGCGGCTGGGTGATCGCTGAGCCGTCCCTCCGCCCCCACAGGTCCTCGTGAAACCCCAGTGACCGGACGTAGTTCACATGGGGCACAAAGCCGGACGGTCCCTGCGGGCGAAACATCTCGGCCAACTCCCGCTGGGCCCGGTCCCGGTCGCCGAGCGCCCGCCAGACGAGCACGTGGAAGCACGAGTCCCACAGCCACTGCCACGGGTAGACCCCCGTGTTGGGCGCTGCGTACCCTTCCGGCACCCAGTGGTCGTCGAACACCCGTTGCACGACGGCCCGGAGGTCGCCGTCCGACGGGTCCGGGAGGACCGGGAGCCCCATGTCTCGCTGCACCATTGTCTCCTTCCGCTTCGGCCCGACCGACGGGGTCTCGGTCGTAGCACGGAACTGGGCTAACGCGCTCGCCGGGCTGGGCTTCGGGGTGGACTTCCTGGCCGGTGCGGTGGAGCCGGGCTGGGACGACGACCGACCACTGACCCTGGTGGAAGGCCTGGGCGTCGGTGCCTCCGGCCCGCCGAAAGCCGACCGGCTGGTTGAGGTCCTACGCGGAACCGACCTGGTGGTGGTAGAGAACCTGTGCTCCCTCCCGTTGAACCCGTCTGCCGCCCGCGTCCTGGCCGGGGTTCTACGGGGCCGGCCGGCCGTCCTCCATCACCACGACCTCCCGTGGCAGCGGACCCGCTTCGCTCACGTGACTGACCTCCCACCGGACGACCCGGCGTGGCGCCACGTCACGGTCAACGACCTGACCCGCCAGGACCTGGCCGAACGGGGAATCGCCGCCACCACCATCCGCAACGGGTTCGACCCGGACCCGCCCCTTGGCGACCGCCAGTCCACCCGGGACCGGTTGGGGCTGGGCACCGACGACCTCCTGGTGGTCCATCCGGTTCGGGCCATTCCCCGCAAGGCGGTGGGCCGTGCCGTGGCCCTCGCCGAGTCGCTGGACGCCACCTACTGGCTATCCGGACCGGCCGAGGACGGTTACGGACCCGATTTGGCAGGGGAACTGGCGGCCGCCCGCTGCCCGGTCATCCACGCCTCGCACGCCAACCGGCCCGACCTCTACGCGGCGGCCGATGTGGTGGCCTTCCCGTCCACCTGGGAGGGCTTCGGCAACCCACCGGTCGAGGCCGCCCTGGCTCAACGGCCGGTGGCCGTCGGCGACTACCCGGTGGCTGACGAGTTGCGGGCTCTGGGATTCGCCTGGTTCGACGCCGGCGACCCGGAATCCCTCCGGGACTGGCTGGCCTCACCGGCCGACCAGCGGGAAACTCTGCTGGCCCACAACCGGGAGGTGGCGGTCGAAGAGCTGTCGACCAGACGGATGGCCGAAGGGCTGGAATCCCTGCTAGCCGAGGCAGGCTGGCTCCCGTGACCTCCCCACCCGACCCCCCGTCGCTGCCCCTCGATCCGGTGCTGGTCCGGCGCGACTCCCTCCGACGCCTTGCCCGGCTGGGCCAACGACTTGGCTACCTAGCGTTCGCCGCCTCCCTGATCGTCTTCGCCGCCGGGCTGGCCTCCGGGTTCTCGGGCCGGGTGGCCACCAGTCTGGTGGCGCTGCTGGTCGTCGGATCCGTCGTGCTGGCCCCGGCCATCGTCCTCCACTACGCAATACGGGCCGCCGACGACGAGGACCGGGGCACGGACCGCAGGCACTGACCGACCCCTGCCAGGTTCCCAAGGGGTTTTCCCCGCCCGGCTTCTCCCATTGGCCTCTGTGTGTCTACCGTCACACTGTGCGAACGATCGTCGACCAGGTCCCGATCCCCTGATGACCGTCACAGCCACCCAGACACGCCTGCCGGCCGCCGAGCGTCGTCGCCAGATCCTGGATGTCGCCCTTGAGGTCTTCGCCCTCCACGGCTACCACGACACGTCCATGAACGCCCTGGCCTCGGAGGCCGGCGTGACCAAGCCGGTGCTCTACCAGCACTTCGTGTCGAAGCACGACCTATTCGAAGTCCTCCTGACCGAAACAGGCGACAGGCTGATGCGGGCCATCGAGGCCGCCGAGGCGGAAGAGACGCCGAGGCGTCAGGTGGAGGCCGGCTTCCGGGCCTTCTTCCACTTCTTCGACGAGCGCCCGGCCGCCTTCTCGGTGCTCTACGGCTCCAGCCTGACCGTAGACCCCGAGTTTCGGCGAGACGCCCGCCAGGTACGAGACTCGTTCGCCGAGTACCTGACCCGCCTCATCCGGGTCGTGGACCACCAATCGGCGCTGGCCATGGCGGCGGGCATCAACGGGATGTCCGAGGGCATGATCCGCCACTGGATGCACGAGGGTCGGACTCGACCGGCCGAGGAGATGGCTGCCCTGGCCGCCCGACTGGCCTGGGGCGGGCTGGAGTCCCTGGCCTGACCACCCCGGCCTGTCCCATCGACCGGTCAGTCGAGGGGTTCCGGCGAGATGTCAATCGGTTCGACGGGCAGATTCCCGGCCACGATGGGGCCCAGGTGCTCGCGCAGTAGTGCCGGGAGCACTGGCTCGTCGGAGGCCAGCAGGTCGTCTAGGGCCCACCAGCGCGCTCCCCGGAAGGCCGCGGCCTCCAGGGCCTCCAGGTGCCGGGGCCGGTAGTCGCCGCCATCACACCACGCCACGTGGATCTTCTCGTGGCTGTCGAAGAAGTACCCGCCGAAGGTGAACTGCACGTGCTGGGTCCAGATGACCGGCCCCATCTCCACCTCCTCGATACCCGTCTCCTCGACCAGCTCCCGGGCTGCTGCTGTGGCGCTGTCTTCACCCCAGTCGATGCCACCACCCGGGATCTCCCACCACGGCGGTTTGAACGGGTCGAGCGGATCCTCGGCGTTGACGAGGAAGATCCGCCCCTCCCGGTCGAGGAGGACGACCCGGGCGGCTGGGCGCTTCAGGAACACCCGCCGGACCTCCGGCGTCGGCAGCTCACCGACAGTCGGCGCACCGGCCGAGCATGTCGAAGCGGTGGGCGTCCACCCGGAAGCCCCCGCCCTCGGCCACGTCGACCAGGGCGGCCACCTGCCGCTCAAACTCGTCCGGAACCCGGAAGTCCTCCACTCGGCCGCAGACGTCACACACCAGGTGATGGTGGTGCCCGGTGAGCGACTCGTGAAGCTCGAAGCGCGCGCGGTCGTCACCGGCGTCCACTCGTCGGACGGCCCCCACGTCCACCAGCTCGGCGAGGTTCCGGTAAGCGGAGCTCTGGGCCAGACGTCGCCCGCCGTCCACAACCAGGATCTCACGGAGGGTGACCGGTCGACCGGCGTCGGCCAGAACCTCAACCACCGCGAAGCGGGACCGGCTGTAGCGCATCCCGGAGGCCCTGAGACGTCGTCCCACGGTCACATGCAGGTCATCAACAACCCCGTGGTCGTGGCCCCGTCCGAGCGACTGCCCGTCCGACGACGGGACGGCGGAGTGGTCCTCGGGCACGGTCGCCGAGCCTACGCCAGCGACGCCCTACCGGGAATCCGTGAGAACGGGGATCGGGGTCGCGTCAGGGGCGACGGTGCATCAGGGCGTTGCGCCGCGTCCGACACACCAGTTCGCCGCGCTGGTTGTGGGCCCGGTGCTCGAAAGCCACAATCCCGGCGTCGGCCCGGGAACGAGACCCACGAGCCGCCACCACCTCGGTCTCGACGTGCAGGGTGTCGCCCAGGAACACCGGGGCTGGGAACGTCGTTTCTTCGAATCCCAGGTTGGCCACCGTGGTCCCCAGGGTGGTGTCAGCGACGCTGCCCCCGACCACCAGACCCAGTGTGAACAGGCTGTTGACTAGGCGCTGGCCGAACTCGGTGCCGGCCGCAAACTCGGCGTCCAGGTGCAGTGGCTGAGGGTTGTGGGTCAGGGCGCAGAACAGGGTGTTGTCGGCCTCGGTCACCGTCCGAGAAAGGGCGTGGCGGACTACCAGTCCGACGGGCAGTTCCTCGAACCACCTCCCTCGCGCCCCGTCCACCGGAACCACCTCGTCCTCCATGCCCGCAGTCTGGCCCACCGGGTTCCCGGCCGGCGTGCCCGCCCTAGTCTCCGGACACCATGGCCAACCCCCTCTGGACCCCGGACACCGACCGCCGGTCCGCCTCCCAGGTCGAGGCCTTCCGGATGTCGGTCGGCGTAGCCGGTGGCTACGACGACCTCCACCGGTGGTCGATCGATCGGCCGAGCGAGTTCTGGGCCGCCGTCTGGGAGCACCTAGGAGTGGTGGGTGATCCGGGCGGTCGAACCGTCGGAGGTGACGCCACGAACCTGTCTGGGGCACGGTTCTTCCCCGACGGACACCTGAACGTGGCCGAGAACCTCCTGTCGCGGAGTGACGAAGCTCCGGCGATAATGGCCCGCGGCGAGGACGGCACCCGTCGGGACGTCACGTGGCGGGAACTCCATGACCTGGTGTCGCGCTTGCAGCAGGCCCTCCTGGAACTCGGCGTGGAACCGGGCGACCGGGTCGTTGCTTGGCTGCCCAACGTGCCCGAGGTGTACGCCGTGATGCTGGCCGCGGCGTCCATCGGCGCCGTCTTCTCGTCCACCTCACCGGACTTCGGGACCGACGGGGTCTTAGACCGGTTCGGCCAGATCCGACCGGTGGTCCTATTCGCCACCGACGGCTACCACTACGCCGGCCGCCACTACGACATGACCAACCGGCTGGTCCAGGTGGCCGACGGGCTGGCCGATCTCCGGCGGGTTGTGGTGGTCCCCGGGCCGGGGCCGTCCGGCCCCCTGCCCGCCAGCGCCGTCACTCTTGAGGAGTTCCTGTCGCCCCACGGCCCGGACACCGTCCGGTTCACGAACCTGCCGTTCGACCATCCCCTCTACGTCCTGTACTCCTCGGGCACGACCGGTCGGCCCAAGTGCATCGTGCACCGGGCCGGTGGGATCCTGCTCAAGCACCTCGTGGAGCACCGCCTGCAGTGCGACGTCCGTCCCGGAGACCGCGTCTTCTACTTCACGACGGCTGGCTGGATGATGTGGAACTGGCTGGCCTCCGGCCTGGCTACCGGCGCCACCCTGGTGCTCTACGACGGATCGCCCTTCCACCCCGATGGCGACCGGCTGTTCAACCTGGCCGACGACTGTGGCATCACCCTCTTCGGGGTCTCGGCCAAGTTCATCGACTCGGTGGCTCGGGCTGGACTCCGACCCGTCGACACCCACGACCTGGGCACGATCCGCACAATCTGCTCCACTGGCAGCCCGCTCAGCCACGAGGGGTTCGCCCACGTGTACGCCGACTGGAAGGCCGACGTCCACCTGGCCTCCATCTCCGGCGGGACCGACCTGTGCGGCTGCCTGGTGGGTGGCCAGCCGACCGGCCCGGTCCATGCTGGACAGATCCAGGGCCCGGTGTTGGGCATGGACATGGACGTGGTCGACGGGTCCGGTCTCCCGGTCGGACCGGGGGTACGGGGCGAGTTGGTGTGCCGGTCGGCCTTTCCGTCCCAGCCGTTGGGGTTCTGGGACGACCCCAGCGACCGGCGCTACCACGCCACCTACTTCGACCTCTTCCCCGGGTTGTGGCACCAGGGAGACTTCGCCGAGCGGACCCCGGAAGGGGGCTTCATCATCCACGGCCGCTCGGACGCCACCCTGAACTCAGGTGGTGTGCGCATCGGCACGGCCGAGATCTACCGCCGGGTGGAGCAGCACCCCGACGTGGAAGAGGCCCTGGTGATCGACCAGGAATGGGACGGCGACACTCGGGTGGTGTTGTTCGTGGTCACCACCGACGGCGTCACCCTGGACGACGAGCTCCGGGACCGGATCCGTTCCAACATCCGGACAGGAGCCTCGCCCCGGCACGTCCCGGCGGTGATCGTGGAGGTTCCGGAACTGCCCCGGACCCGCTCCGGGAAGCTGGTAGAGCTGGCCGTCCGGGCCGTGGTCGAGGGTCGGGAGGTCACCAACCTCGAGGCCCTGGCCAACCCGTCGGTCCTGGACCACTTCCGGGACCTGTCCGACCTGTCCCGATGACCGATGGGGCCCGGCCACCCGGTCGGCTCAGACGTCGCTCAACGGTATGCCCGCCAGGCGCAGGTGGCCTAGCTCGTTCACCGAGCGCAAACTGCGGTGGCCCGACGACGAGGCAGCCACCCGGCTGATCGCCGTGTACCGGGCCTCGAAGAACATCACCCGGTCGGTGCCCAGCACGTGGGACAGGTAGGCGGCCACCACGCCCCCGTGGCACCCGACGGCCACCGTCCGCCCCGGGTTGGCGGCGATGATCCGCTCCATCCCGACCACCACCTGGTCCCGGAAGGCCTCCGGGTCGTCCAGGTCCTCGCCGGCCATGATGGCGTCCCACCGGGGGTCTCCTAAGGCCCGGAGGCGCTCCATGGGCACGTACTCCGGCTCGCCGGCGTCGTACTCGTTGACCAGCGGTTCGATGGCCACCTCGAGGCCCAGGCGCTCGGCCAGCGGGACCACGGTCTGGACGGCCCGGGCCTTCGGGCTTGCGTACACGGCGTCGACCGGCTCAGCCGTCGGGCCAGCGCACAGCCAGTCGGCCAGAGCGGCCGCCTGACGTCGACCGAGGTCCGACAGGTCGGGGTCGGCCTCCCGGCCGGTATCCCGGTTGTCCACGGTTGTCGGAAGGGCGTGCCGGATGAGGAGCAGTTCCATGGTCGGCCGGACGCTAGCGGTGCCCTACCCCACCGCTACCGTCGGCGCATGAAGATCGACGGCGGTCTCGGCGCCGCGAATCCCACTTCCCTGTCCGGCGGACTCGCCTCCATAGGTGCGTCGGCGAAGCGCCTCGAGGACGAGGGCTATGCCGGTGCCTGGACCGCCGAGACGAGTCATGACCCCTTTCTGCCGCACGTCATCGCCGCCGAGCACACCGAGCGCCTCGAGTTGGGTACAGCGATCGCCGTGGCCTTCGCCCGTAACCCCATGATCCTCGCCCAGATTGGCCACGACCTGCAGCGCTACAGCGACGGCCGCTTCATCATGGGGCTCGGCACTCAAATCCGACCGCACATCACCAAGCGCTTCTCGATGGAGTGGTCACAGCCGGCCGCAAGGATGCGCGAGTTCGTGAGTGCCATGCAGGCCATCTGGGACTGTTGGAACAGCGGCACGAAGTTGGCTTTCCGCGGCGACTTCTACACCCACACCCTGATGACGCCGTTCTTCAACCCCGGCCCCAACGAGTGCGGCCCACCCAAAGTGTTCATCTCAGCGGTTGGACCGCTCATGTCCGAGGTCGCCGGTGAGGTCTGCGACGGCGTCATCTGTCATGCCTTCTCCACCGAGACGTACCTGCGCGAGGTCACCCTGCCCAGGATCGAAGCCGGCTTGGCGAAGTCCGGGCGCACGATGGACGACTTCGAGATCATCGGCCCCGGCTTTGTGGTCACCGGCCCCGACGAGGAGGCCATGGCGAGGGCTGCCACGGGCATCCGCCAGCAAATCGCCTTCTACGCCTCGACCCCCGCCTACCTGGGCGTGCTTGAGATCCACGGCTGGGAGGGCCTCCATGGGGACCTCAACGCCATGTCTAAGCGGGGCGAGTGGCAAGCCATGGGCGATCTCATCGACGACGAGATGCTCGAAGCGTTTGCCGTCGTCGCCGAACCCGACAAGGTGGCTGCGGGAATCCGGGCCCGCTACGGCGACTGCGTCGACCGCATGATGTTCTACGCCCTCGGGGGCGACCACGGCACCGACTTCTGGATGCCGATCGTGGCTGACCTGGCCACCTGAGGCGCCAACGCTCGCTACGGCCACCGGTCACAGTCGAGGGTTCCGAAGAACCGCGACCGTTAGGTTGGAGCTATGAGCGACACCCCCGAGTTCGCCTACACCGACCTGCTGCCGCTGCTGGACGACCCCTACGCCGCCACCGACTTCCGACTGCTCACCGCCGAGGGCGCCCGAACCGTCGAGGGACCGGGCGGTCGGACCTTCCTGGAGGTCGACCCGGAGGCCATCCGCCTGCTGACGGCGACCGCCATGCGCGACATCGCCCACCTGCTGCGCTCCGAGCACCTGGCCCAGGTGGCGGCCATCCTGGACGACCCCGAAGCGTCGGCCAACGACCGCTTCGTAGCCCGGGAATTGCTGCAGAACGCCTGCATCGCGGCCGGCGGGGTGCTCCCGTCTTGCCAGGACACCGGAACGGCCATCGTGTCGGCCAAGAAGGGCGAACTGGTCCTGACCGGTGGAAACGACCGGGAGGCCATCTCCCAAGGCGTCCAGGACACCTACCTGACCTCCAACCTGCGCTACTCGCAGTTGGCGCCCCTGGACATGTTCACCGAGAAGAACACGGGTACGAACCTGCCTGCCCAGATCGAGATCGAGTCAGTGGCCGGCGACGCCTACAAGTTTCTGTTCATGGCCAAGGGCGGCGGTTCGGCCAACAAGAGCTACCTCTTCCAGGAGACTAAGGCCCTCCTCAACCCCGAGGGGCTGGCCGCCTTCCTGGACGAGAAGCTGCGCTCCCTGGGCACCGCGGCCTGCCCGCCATACCACCTTGCGGTGGTCATCGGTGGCACGTCGGCCGAACACACCCTTCGCACGGCCAAGTACGCCTCGGCCCACTACCTGGACCACCTGCCGACAAGCGGCAGCGAAGCCGGGCACGGCTTTCGCGACCTCGACTGGGAGCAGCGGATTCTGGAGATGACTCGGGGGTTCGGTATCGGAGCCCAGTTCGGTGGCAAATACTTCTGCCACGACGTCCGGGTGGTCCGCCTGCCCCGCCACGGCGCCTCCAACCCGGTCGGCATCGCCGTCTCCTGCTCGGCCGACCGCCAGGCCCTCGGCAAGATCACCTCCGACGGAGTCTTCCTCGAACAACTGGAAGAGGACCCGGCCCGCTTCCTACCCGAGATCACCGACGAGGACCTGTCGGCCACCGTCGTGCCCATCGACCTCGACCAGCCCATGGACGCCATCCGCAACGAGCTGTCGCGGCACCCAGTCAAGACCCGGCTGTCCCTGACCGGGACCCTGGTCGTGGCCCGCGACATCGCCCACGCCCGGATGGCCGAGTTGCTGGACGCCGGAGAGCCCCTCCCCGACTACCTCCGGGACCACCCCGTCTACTACGCGGGACCGGCCAAAACGCCCGAGGGCTACACCTCGGGGTCGTTCGGCCCGACGACCGCCGGCCGCATGGACTCCTACGTGGACCGCTTCCAGGCCGCCGGGGCCAGCCTGGTCATGCTGGCCAAGGGAAACCGGTCGCGGCAGGTCACCGAGGCGTGCGCCCGCCACGGCGGCTTCTACCTCGGATCGATCGGCGGTCCGGCAGCCCGCCTGGCCCTGGACTCCATCCGTCAGGTCGAGGTTCTCGACTACCCGGAGCTGGGCATGGAGGCCGTGTGGCGTATCGAGGTCGAGAACTTCCCCGCCTTCATCGTGGTTGATGACAAGGGTGGAGACTTCTTCGATGAGGTTTCGACCCCGGTGCGCCTGGACTAGGAACCCCGGACCACGGCCGTCCCGGCCGAAGGCGTCGCCCACTCAGACGCAGTGGTTGACCAAGTGGCCGACGCTCTGGATGTGGGAGTCGATCCGCTGGCCGGGCTCCAGGCACCGCCCCTGGGGATCGCCCACGCCGGCCGGGGTTCCGGTGAACACCAGGTCCCCGGGTTGCAGGGTGCACACCTGCGACAGGTAGGACACCAACTGCTCCACGCCCACGATCATCCGGCTGGTCCGGCTGTCCTGGCGGACCTCGCCGTCCACGGCACAGCTCAGGGCCAGGTCGTCACGGTTCGCGAGAAGGTCGACGGACACCACGGCCGGCCCGATCGGACCGAAGGTGTCGTAGCTCTTCCCCAGGCTGAACTGGGGCGGCTCGGCCGCCGTCTGCAGGGCCCGGTCGGAGATGTCCTGGCCCACGGTGACCCCGGCCAAGGCGTCCCACACCTCGCTCTCGGCCAGGTTCCGGCAGCGACGTCCGACCACGGCCACCAACTCCACCTCGTAGTCGGTGCGGTCGCCGACCACGGTCACGTCGTCGGACGGGCCAATCAGACAGGACGGAAACTTCGTGAAGATGACCGGTGCTCCAGACGGTGCCCGGCCCATCTCGTCGACGTGGGCCACGTAATTCATGCCGATCCCAAAGACGCTCCGGGGTCGCGGCACCGCCGGACCCAACCCGGCCAGGCCCACCGTGCCGTCCGGACCACCGTCCGGGCTGCCGTCGGCGCCCGTCAGATCGTTCAGCGTCGGGAGGTCACCAAGGGCGTCCATGGGGTCGGCCAAGCGGCCGTCGGTGAGCCGTCCGAGGTCCCACCACCGGGCCTCGGCATCGTCGCCCGGCTCCACCAGGCCGTCGTCGAGGAGGACGGCCCGGCCGTCGCTCAGGGTTCCAAGTCGGAAGGCCATATCCGAAAAGTCTCGCCGATTCCCGATGGTTTCCCACCCCTCAGGTTCCGCAGACGCTCCGGGCTGACAGCGTGGCCCCAACGCGACATGATGGGCAGGCACATACCCGGCCGTCGCGGTTGCCGGGGCCGACACACGAAGGGGGAGGCTTGACGAAGCCACATGCCGTCTGTGAAGTCGAACTGCTCAGCCGGGGACCGGTGGAGTTCGGCGATCGGGACTATGCGACCGGAAAGGTCCGGGCGCTGTGCGAGTTGGGGCACGAACCAGTGCTTTCGGCGGTGGTCAAGTTACGGCTCCGTGACGGGACTACCGACTCCCTGCCGGCCATCGCAGAGGCCACCCTGGATCTAAACGGCGTCGCCGTGCGGGCCCACGCCTCGGCCGACACCATGCCCGAGGCCATCGACCAGTTGGACCAACGCCTCAGCCGACGCCTGAGGCGCCACCGCAAGCGGTTGCAAGACCGACGTCACGAACCGGAACCCGAGCCGGCCCGGGCCCACCCGGGCTACGCGGACCTCCCCGCCGACGACCGGAAGGTGGTCCGCCACAAGTCGCTGGCCATGCGCCCGATGAGCGTCGAGGAGGCCGCAGACGAGATGGACCTCCTGGACCACGGCTTCTACCTATTCCTGGACGCCGACCACGGCATCGACCGGGTGGTGTACCGCAACGGTGACTCCGAGTTCCGCGTGGTCCCCCGCGTGGACGGCGAGGCCCTTCCGGGTCGGACCAGGCCTCCCATCCATCCGGCACCCCTGGTCCTGAATCACCTGCCCCTGAACGAGGCCGAGGTGCTGCTGGACGAGGGCGACGAGCCGTTCGTGTTCTTCGCCGAGCCGGACACCAGCAGGGGCCAGGTCCTCTACCGGCGCTTCGACGGCCACTACGGCCTTATCACCCCGGCCGTCTGACGGCCCCACGGTCCGTGTGAAGGTCGTAGGCCTCTGCGGGGGCATTGGCGCCGGGAAGTCCACAGTGGCCACCCTCCTGGCCGAAAGGGGTGCGGTGGTCATCGACGTCGACACCCTGGGACGTCACGTCCTCACCCTCCGGGAGGTCCGCGACGCTGTGGTGGCCAAGTTCGGCGACGGCGTCCTCGGGCTCGACGGGGCTGTTGACCGTGGGTCCCTGGCCGAGGTGGTTTTCTCCTCTGAGGGTCGCCTGACCGACCTGGAGGCCATCAGCCACCCGGCCATAGACCGGGAGATCCTCCGCCGACTGGATGCTCTGGCCGAGGATCCACCTGACCTGGTGGTGCTGGATATGGCGGTGCTGGTGGAGAGCGACCTCGGTCGGTTAGCCGACGGCCGGGGTTACACCGAGGTGGTCGTGGTGGAAGCCGATTCCGAGTTGCGAATGGATCGCCTGGTAGGGCGGGGCATGGTGCCCGACGACGTCCGGTCCCGGATGGCCGCCCAAGCCACCGACGCCGAACGACGGGCGGTGGCCGACCACGTGCTGGTTAATGACGGCGACCGGGAGCACTTGGCCGTCCTGGTGGACAATCTGCTGGCCCGCCTGGTGGTCTAGGACGGCGCGGCGCGGGGCCCCTACCAGCGGAGGGCGGACCGTGCCCGCCCGGTGTATTCCGGCCGGCAGATGAGCAAGCCTGGCACGACGGGGCGGGGTTTGTTAAACGTGAGGGCTGTGCCGTCAAGACCGCTGGCGTCCAGGCCGGCGGCGGTAGCCACGGCGGCCGGGGCGCAGGCGTCCCACTCGTAGAGGCCTGACGGGTGGACGTAGACGTCGGCCGATCCCCCGACCACCGCCATGGCCTTCACGCCCGCCGACCCGAAGGACCGGACCACGCCCCCAATGGCCGCCGCCACCACCTCGGCCTCGCCCCACTGCGACCGGCTGGTAACGACCACCGGGCGTTCCCGCTCGAGTGGGCGAGAGGCCGCCGAGAGGCCGGTTCCATAGAGCTGTCCGCTGGCCGGAAGGGCCACGGCAGCGGCCGTCGGCCGACCTCCCTCCACCAGGGCCACGTGGACCGCCCATTCGATGCTTTCCGGCCGGCCGAAGTCACGTGTCCCGTCCAGCGGGTCCAAGATCCACACCCGGTTGGCCTCCAGGCGGGCCCTGTCGTCAGTCCCCTCCTCGGATAGGAGTCCGTCATCGGGACGGAGCTCGGCCAGACGGTCCACCAGGTGGCGGTGGGCCTGCCGGTCCCCCTCGTCCTGCAGGCGGTACGACGGCCAGCCCTCAGCAACGGCCTGGTCCCGGATCCCGAGGAGCAGGTCGCCGGCTTCCTGGGCTAGGAGGCCGGCGAGCTCGTAGTCCTGCATGGGCGTTCGACCCTATCCCTACTCCGGCCGCACCCTTCTCGCCCGGCCTCCGACGGTCCTTGGCTAGCCTGCCGACGGGCCGGTCCCCACCGGCCGTCCCATGACCATGACGGAGCACCCCATGGCCCACGGCCGAATCACCGGTTGGGCGACCCACCTTCCCGAGCGCCAGCTCACCAACCACGACCTGGCTGAGATGGTGGAAACCACCGACGAGTGGATCCGTGAGCGCACCGGCATCGGGGCCCGCCACGTGGACGGCAAGGTCACTGAGATGTCCACGGCTGCTGGTCGCGACGCTCTGGCCATGGCCGGCGTGGACCCAGCCGACGTGGACCTGCTACTCCTGGCCACCTGCACCTCGGACCAGCAGTTCCCAGCCAGTGCCTCGGTGGTCCAGGACAACCTCGGAATGTCGTGCGGGGCCATCGACATGAACGCCGCCTGTTCGGGCTTCGTGTACGGGCTTGTGACGGCTATGCAGTTCTCGGCCGGTGGCGTCGACCGCATCCTGCTCATCGGAAGCGATGCCCTCAGCGGGATCACCGACTGGACCGACCGGGGCACCTGCGTGCTGTTCGGTGACGGCGCCGGTGCGGTAGTCATCGAGCGATCGGCCGACGCCCCCACCCTGCTGGGCTGGGACCTCATGTCGGACGGCTCAGCGGCAGGGATCCTGTCGTGCGAGCACGGCGGCAAGATCTTCATGAACGGTAAAGAGGTGTTCCGTCGGGCCGTTCTGGCCGTGGAGAAGGCCGGTCGCAACGCCATGGAGCGAGCTGGCGTGGACATCGACGACATCGCCCTGGTGGTCCCCCACCAGGCCAACATCCGGATCATCGACGCCGCCCTGAAGCGCCTGGACATCCCCCGGGAGAAGGCGGCCATGGTCCTCGAACGGACCGGCAACACCTCGGCCGCCTCGATCCCGCTGGCCTTGGTGGACGCCCTGGACAATGACCGGGTGGCCCCCGGCGACCTGGTTCTGATGGTGGGGTTTGGCGCCGGCATGTCGTCGGCGGCCGCCGTGATTCGCTGGGATCCGCCCGGAACCTGACACCCACCGCCCAGACCGTCGGGTACCGTCCGGTCCCTTCGAGGCCTCCGGATACCCTCCCGACGTGCTGACCGCCTCGGGCCTGTCCCGCAGCTTCGGGTCCCGGACCCTTTTCGCCGACGTCTCGCTCCAACTCGGTCCGGGTCGCCGCGTCGCCCTGGTGGGCAGCAACGGAACCGGCAAAACCACCCTCATCGAAACCATCGTCGGCCTGCAGGAACCCGACGCCGGCGAGGTCCACCGACCCCGGGACCTCCGTATCGGCTACCTCCCTCAGGAGCTCCCTGACGAAGTCGGTCGGTCGGTGTTCGAACAGGCCATGCTGGGCGCCGGGCCGATCACCGAGCTGGCCAGGCGCATCGAGGCCCTGGGCACCCGGATCGGCGAGACGGCGGGCGACGAGCAGGACCGCCTGCTGGTTGAGTTCGGCGAGGCCCAATCCCGGTTCGAGCAGCTCGGCGGCTACGCCGTGGAGGCCGACGCCCACCGGATCCTGTCCGGCCTGGGCTTTGATCCGGCCGACCACGACCGGCCCATGGACGAGATGTCGGGCGGGTGGCGCATGCGGGTCGCCCTGGCCCGGCTGCTGCTGTCGGCCCCCGACCTGTTGATCATGGACGAACCCACCAACCACCTCGACGTGGACAGCGTGGCTTGGCTGGAACAGCACCTGGCCGGTTGGTCCGGTGGCCTGCTGTTCGTCAGCCACGACCGGGACTTCATCGACGCGGTGGCCAACCGGATCCTAGAACTGGCCGGGAACCGGATCACCGAGTACGTGGGGGGCTTTGCCGACTTCGTGGTGGCCCGCGAGGAGCAGTTGGCCATGCAACGGGCGGCCGCCGCCCAGCAGTCCCGTCAGGTGGCCCGGACCGAGCACTTCATCGAACGCTTCCGGTACAAGGCCACCAAGGCCCGCCAGGTTCAGAGCCGGGTGAAGGCCCTGGAGAGGCTGGATCGCATCGTGGTCGAGGAACCCGACGACCCGGCAACCCGCTTCGGCTTCCCCAAGCCCCGACGTTCGTCTCGCCTGGTGGCCGAGCTGGAGGGCGTGACTGCCGGCTACGACGATGGCGACGGACGGGACCCCGAGGTCGTCCTCCGCGACGTCACCTTCGGGGTGGAGCGGGGCCGCACCGTGGCCCTGGTCGGACCCAACGGGGCCGGTAAGACCACCCTGGTCCGCCTGCTTACCGGAGAGATGGCCCCGCTGGACGGCCGGATCACTCGCGGTACCAACGTCGACCTCTCCCACTTCGACCAGCTCCAGGCCGAGGTCCTGGACGAGCGGCGGACCGTGCTGGAGGAGCTCAAGACGGTGCCCGGCGTGGGCACCGACGGTCGCAACCCCCGTACCTACCTGGCCTCGTTCGGCTTCCGGGGCGACACCGTGGACCGGCTGGTGGGCGACCTGTCGGGAGGCGAGCAGACGCGCCTGGCCCTGGCCAAGACGCTGGCCGTGCCGGTCAACCTGCTCATCCTGGACGAGCCCACCAACCACCTCGATCTGCCTAGCTGTGACGTACTGGAGGACGCCCTGACGGCCTACCCAGGAACCGTCGTGCTGATCACCCACGACCGCCACCTGATCCGCTCGGTGGCCCACAACCTGGTGGAGGTCCGGAACGGGCGGGCCGTATGGCACGAAGGGGTCCCCGACCGGGTCCTCTACCCGGTGAGGGCCGATGCCGCCCCGACCCCCACCCGGCACGGCGCGACGGAACGCCGCGCCGACTCCCCCGCTACCAGGAAGCCCCGTAAGGGGAAGCCCCGTGACCCCGCCCAGGGCCTGCGGCGGAAGCTAGAACGGGCAGAACGGGACTGGGAGGCAGCTGAGTCAGCTGTGTTGGAGGTACAGGGCCGCCTGGCCGACTCCGACCTCTACCGGGACCCCGACCGGGCCGCCGCCGTGGTGGCCGAACACGAGGCGGCCAAGGACGCAGCGGCTGCGCTCATGGCCGACTGGGAGCGCCTCAGCGCCCAACTCGGCGGCTAACGAGCGGACCACCCGACGCCGGTACGGTCGGCGACTGTGCGCATCTTGGTCACCAACGACGACGGCATCGACTCGGACGGCCTCCACCATCTGGCCCGGGCCCTGGTCGACGTGGGGGATGTCACCGTGGTGGCCCCCGACACCGAGTACTCGGGGGCCGGCGCCTCGCTCGGGGCCCTCCACCTGATGCGCCCCGAGGTCCACGACGCCCACGTGGATGGGATTTCGCGCTCCTGGTCGGTGAGCGGCCCGCCGGGGCTGTGTGTCATGTACAGCCGGCTCGGCCTGTTCGGTGACCCGTTCGACCTCGTAGTGGCCGGCATCAACCCCGGCATGAACGTCGGCCGCTCTGTGTACCACTCGGGGACGGTAGGAGCGGCCCTCACAGCCCGGAATGGCGGCACCACCGGGATCGCCGTCAGCCAGGCCGTAACCGGTTGGGGCATCGAGGGCCAGGGTGCCGACGAGGTGCTGGTCGACCAGTGGTGGTCGACGGCGGCCACCGTGGCCCGGGTGGTGGTCGGAGGCGTGGCAGCCGACCTACCGGCACAGCCCTCGGTCCTAAACGTGAACGTCCCCAACGTGGCGTTGCAGGACGTCCGGGGATGGTGCCACACGGTGACAGGGTCGGCCCCTCCCCGGAGCCTGACCACGGCCGACCTGGTACCCAAGGAGGGCCATGCCGGCACCTATCGGGTGCAGATGAGTTGGGGGGAGCCGGGCGTGCTCGCCGAGGACACCGATGGGGGAGCCGTCATGGCCGGCAAGGTGAGTCTCACCTGGCTGAACCGCCTACACGACGAGGTGCCCCCTGCCAACGACTGGGCAGCCGAGGCGTTGGCCAGCCTCCTTGGCTGACGTCGGCTATGCACGCCTCTAACGCCGTCTGGTACGTGGCCTACGGGTCCAACCTGCTGGAGGCCCGGTTCCTCGCCTACCTCGCGGGATGCGGCGACGGTCCCGCCTGGGGTGCTCACCGGGGGGCCAGGGACCCCTCACCGCCGTCCGGTGACCGACGGGTCGTCGTTCCTCATCCCGTGTTTTTCGGTGGCCATTCCCGAAAGTGGCAGGGTGGGTGCTGTCTCTGTCGGGCCGAGCCACCAGAACCTGGACGCCTCCCCGTGGTCGGCCGAGCCTGGCGCATTACCTGGGATCAGATGGCCGACGTAGTCGCCCAGGAGAACAACCGTCCAACGGACCAGGCCTCGATGCCCGAGGCCCCTCCGCCACCGGGCACCGCTGTTCGGGTCCTGGACGGCGTGATCGACCTGGTGGTCGGGATGCCAGAGGTCGACGACGAGCCGGCCTGCACGCTGGCCTCCAGCGACCCGCCGGGAATCGGGCCACCCAGCCTCACGTACCGGGACGTCCTGGCCGCTGGCATGGCCGAGATGGGCCTGGACTCCGCCCAGGTCGACCGGCAACTTGTGGACCTGGACCGGACCCGCTGACCGACCGGGTGTCCACCGGGTCAGACCTCAGATGGTGATGAGCCCCCCGTTGGGCGAGATCCACTGTCCGGTGGTGAACGAGCTCTCGTCGGATGCGAGGTGGAGGGCGGTGGCCGCGATCTCCTCGGCGGTGCCCTTCCGCCGTAGTGGGGTCATCCCGACCATGGGGGCCAGCAGAGCCTCGTCGACCCTGGCCGTCATCGGCGTGTCGATCACCCCGGGGGCAATGGCGTTGATCCGGATTCCCATGGCGCCCAACTCGCGGGCCGCCGCCCGGGTGAAGGCCAGGACGGCGCCCTTGGCCGCCGCGTAGTGGATCGGCCCCCATCCGGCCAGGCCGGCGATGCTGGAGAGGTTGACGACTGAGCCTCCCTCCCCCATCAACTTCACCGCCTCTCGGGTACACAGGAAGGTGCCGCCGACGTGGATGGCCAGCATCTTCGTGAACGCCGCGTGGTTCATCAGTGAGATCTGGGGGCCCTCACCGGCCATCATCTCGTCGAAGCCGTCACCGGGAAGGCGGTCCACCCCGGCATTGTTGACCTGGATATCAAGGTGCCCGTACGCGGCGTAGATCTGGCCGAAAACCAGACCCATGTCCTCCTCGTCGGACACGTCGCCACCGAAGGCACGGTGGTCCGCGCCGTCCAGCAGGCGCACCGTCTCGTCGGCCGCCTCCCTCCTCAGGTCCTGGGCAGCCACTGTGGCCCCCTCCTCGGCGAACCGGAAGGCCATGGCCTGTCCCAGCCCCGAGCCCGCACCGGTGATGCAGGCAATCTTTCCCTCCAGACGTCTGGCCATGGGTGCTCCTCGGGTTCGGTCCGACGTCAGCCGGGATGACAGGCGCAGGCCGCGCCGCAACCGCCGGTTGGTGCGGGTGTTGTTGGGTGGGCGGCCTCCGTCCCACCGACCGCTGCGAATACCGACAACAGGCGTCGCGCACCCTCGTGGCCGTTCGGACAGGTTGCTGGCTCCGACGACCGGGCCATGGGCCGGCGCACCTCGAAAACGGCATCACACATCCCGCAGCGATAGTCGTAGGTCGGCATGATGGCGAGTGTAGAACCGACCCTTCGGTGGGGCACACTGTGGCCATGAACGTGGTCGTGATCCATCAAAGCCGCACAGGCAACACTCGACGGGCCGCCGAGCTGATCGGCGGGGCCGTGGAGGCCACCGGCGCCACCGTGGCCGTCCGTCCGGTGACCAACCTCGACTACAAGGAACTGGCCGAGGCCGACCTGGTGTTCGTGGGTACCTGGGTCGACGGCCTGATCCTGTTCGGCCACCGTCCGGGCGACGCGGCCAAGGTGAACCAGATCCCCAAGCTCTGGGGCAAGCGGGTGGCCGCCTTCATGACCCATGCCGTGAACCCGGGCCGCGCTGCCGACATGCTGGCCGGAATGCTGGCCAGTCACGGGGCAGAAGTAGTGGCCGCCCGGTCGCTGAGCCGGTGGCGCCTGGTCGACGAGGCCCCGACCTTCGCCGCCGAGGTGCTGGCCGCTGCCGGCTGACCTACCCGACGAGGTGTCAACTGCAAACGGCTGGCCTCCCCAACAAGATGCTGACCGCTGCAGGCTGACCTCCCTGATCAGCGGCGACGCGGTGGCCTGACCGACTGGAGGCCGTCGGCGGTGAATACGGCCAATCCGGTCCACACAAGGGCAAAGCCAACCAGGCGTCCCGAATCGAATGGCTCGCCGAAGGCCACCACGCCCAGCAGGAAGTTGATGGAGGGTGAGAGGTACTGGAGCACCCCGACTACCGACAGTGGTGCCCGCCGGACCCCGCCAGCAAAGAACAGCAGCGGGGCGGCGGTGAACACTCCGCTGGCCACCAGGACCATCACCTCGGTCGATGTCCCCGAGAACAGGACGTCGTGCCCGCTGGACGTCCGGTAGGCGAGGTAGCCCAGGGTGACGGGCAGCATCACGGTTAGCTCGATGGCCAGCATGTCGACCGGTGGTCGGTCGACCTTCTTCTTGATGAGCCCGTAGATGCCGAAGGTGCCGGCCAGGAAGAGCGACACCCAGGGCAGGCGTCCCATGTCGACAGTAAGCCACACCACGCTCACCGCGCCGAGGGCCACGGCCAGCCACTGGGCCCGGCGTAGCCGCTCCCCGACCACTAGAACGCCCAGCAGGACGCTCACCAGCGGGGTGATGAAGTACCCGAGGCTGCCCTCCAACACCATGTCGTTGTTGACCGCCCAGATCCAGGCCAGCCAGTTGGAGCCGATCAGGACCCCTGCCAGGACCTCCAGGCCAAGGACGGCCGGCATCCGGGCGGCCTCCCGGACGTCGGCCCACGACCGCCGAACCAGGTGCACCATCAGGAGGACTGTGAACGTCCAGAAGGCCCGGTGGGCCAGGACGTCCAGCGCCGGAACGTCGGCCACGCCACGCCAGAAGGCCGGGGAAACCCCCCACATCACCTGGGCGCAGATGATGTAGAGGAAGCCCCGCCGCATCCCCGGAGTCTCGCCGTCCGAACCGAACACCTCCACCAACTTTCGCTACGTTTCGGGTGATGCGGATCGGCCTCCTACGCTGCGACGAGATCTTTGAGGACCTCCGCCCGCGCTACGAGGGCTACCACCGCCTGTTCACCGACCTGTTCGGAGCGGTGCGACCCGACGTGTCCTTCGTGGACTACCCGGTGGTGGACGGCACCCTTCCCGAGTCGGCCGACGAGCAGGACGCGTGGCTGATCACCGGGTCGGTCGTGGGGGTGTACGTGGACGAGCCCTGGATCCACGACCTCTTGGACTTGGTTCGCGATCTGGACGCCGCCCGGGCCCCCACGGTCGGGGTGTGCTTCGGCCACCAGGCAATCGCCCAGGCCCTCGGTGGTCGCGTCGAGCGGGTGGAAACGTGGGGTCTGGGCAACCGGCCGATCAACCTGGACGCCCGCGAGGGCTGGATGGAGCCGGGCCCCGACCCGGTGGGTGTCTTTTACTGCCACCGCGACCAGGTCCTGGACCTTCCCGGTGAGGCCCGGCTGATCGCCTCCTCAGACCACTGCCCGGCGGCCGTGCTGGCCGTCGGCGACCACCTGCTGGGCGTCCAGGCCCACCCGGAGTTCGATGCCCACTACGCCGACATCCTCTACCGGGGCCGCTACACGAGTTCGAGCCCACCCGGGGTGCTGGACGACGCCCTGGCCACGCTGGACGCCCCACTCCACCGGGTGGAGGTGGCGTCGTGGATGCTCCGCTTCCTCCGGGGCGAGTACGGGACCTGACCGGTCAGCCGACCGTGAGGGCGGGGGGCTTCTCCACGGGACGGGTCACCACCACGGCTAGGGCGGTAATGACCAGGGCCATACCGAGGGTCTGTACGCCGCCGATTTTCTCCCCGACCAGCCACCAGGCGTACAGGGGCGCTACGGCGGTGAACAGGAGGCTGATCAGGCTCATCACGATGATCGGCACGTGGCCCAGGGCGTAGTTGGTGAGCAGGTGGCCGGTCCCCGGGATAACGGCCATGAGGGCGATCCAAGTCCACTGGTCGACCGGCGGCGGGGCCAGGCTCTGGCCCATGGCCGGCGCGAAGGGCAGCACGGTGAGGGTGGCGACCACCGTGAGGCCCACCTGGTACGTGGCTGAGTCCAGGTTGACCCGGCTCCGCTTGGACACCACGTAGTAGGCGGCGAAGAGGAGCATCATGCCTACGGCCAGTAGGTCACCGGTGCGCGTGGCGACTCCGGTCGCGTCGGCTCCCGTCATGGCCACTACTACCCCGCCCATGGCCACTGCCGACCACAGGTAGATCGACGGGCGGGGGCGCTCGCCGAACAGCGGGCCGGCGATCCCGATGAGCACCACCGGTTGGAGCGACGCGATCACCACGGCGTTCGCCGCGCTGGTCCGGCGCATGGTGAGGATGAAGAAAACGAGTTGCACCCCGAACAGGACGCCCCCGGGAATGCACCGTCGGAGGTCCTCCCAGGGCAGCCGTCGTCCGGTCACCACGAGGAGCAGGGAGTAGAACACCACGGCAGCCAGGAGCCTCCAGAAGATGAAGGTGATCTCGGCCACGTCGGCCAGCTTGACGATGCTCGGACCGAACGACATGAGGAAGACAGCCCCGACAGCCGCCGCCCGACCGATGACCGCCTGGCGTTCCATCGGCGGACCCTTTCACGGGGTCCCTGGCCCCCGGCTATCGGAGGCCTTCTGCCACCGGGATCAGGCCGAGCAGGCCTCGTCTTGCACGGCCTGGAGGGCGACTGCCAGGCCGTCGGTCCAGTTCCTTAGCGCACTCCGGGCCGCCTTCGGGTCCGGTGGCTGGATCGGAGGACCGACCACTATGCGGACCCGGGCGCGCCGGGGGAAACGGGCCCCGGTCGGCATGGCCTCGCCGGTGCCCGAGATGCCCACTGGCACCACCTGCGAACCGGTCCTGGCGGCCAGCC
>JAKURX010000080.1 GCA_022451505.1 Acidimicrobiales bacterium
AACCGCCGCCGCCGCCGCCGTGGACGCGAAAGGGACCAGGGACCTGAGGAGCTGTGGGACGGCGAACCGGTGGAGGTTTCCGGCCACCTCGACCTACGGGATGAGGGATACGGCTTCCTGCGCACCTCCGGCTTCAAGCCGTCCAAGAGCGACGCCTACGTCTCGGTCAAGCAGGTTCGCCAGTTCAGCCTCCGCAAGGGCGACCAGATCGTCGGGGCGTCGCGCCCGGCCAACCGGAGCGAGAAGAACCCCGCCCTGCTCCGGGTGGACTCCGTGAACGGCACGGACCCCGAGAAGGCCAAGGATCGTCCGAAGTTCGAGGACCTCACACCGCTATTCCCGGACGAGAAACTCAAGATGGAGATCGACGACGATCCCACCAACATGACGGCCCGGATAATCGACCTGCTCTGTCCGGTGGGCAAGGGCCAGCGAGGGATGATCGTCTCGCCACCCAAGGCGGGCAAGACCACCATCGTGAAGTCCATCGTCCGGTCGATCGAGACCAACCATCCCGAGGTCAAACTCATCGTCCTGCTGGTCGACGAACGACCTGAGGAGGTCACCGACATGCGCCGCTGGATGCAGCGCGGAGAGGTGGTGGGATCCACCTTCGACCGTCCCAGCGATGAGCACACCCACCTGGCCGAGGTCACCATCGAGAGGGCCAAACGGATGGTGGAGTACGGCGAGGACGTGGTGATCGTACTCGACGGCATCACCCGCCTCTCCCGGGCCTACAACCTGGCAGTCGGCCCGGGCACCGGGCGCATCATGTCCGGCGGATTGGACACCGGCGCCCTCTACCCGCCCAAGAGGTTCTTCGGTGCAGCCCGCAACGTAGAGGAGGGCGGCTCGCTGACCATCCTGGCCACCGCCCTGGTCGACACCGGTTCCAAGATGGACGAGGTGATCTTCGAGGAGTTCAAGGGCACCGGCAACATGGAGCTCCGCCTGGACCGGCGTATCTCCGAGAGGCGGATCTACCCGGCTATCGACGTGAACGCCTCGTCCACCCGCCACGAGGAGCTCCTGTTCGAGCGCAAGCAGCTCAACCAGGTGTGGAAGTTGCGCCGGGTGCTCAACGGCCTGGGCAACGACGGCGACGCCGGTGCGGCAGCCGGCCTCGAGTTGCTCATCGACCGCCTCAAGACTTTCAACAACAACGACGAGTTCCTGGTGGAGATCGCCAAGGGACCGAGCATGGGTGCCTGATCGACACCCGTCACCACAGGTTGTCGACGATCCGAACGCACCGCAGACTGGACCCGTTATGAAGCAGGACATCCACCCGAACTACCGGCCGGTGGTCTTCCAAGACCTCAGCGAGGGCACGAACTTCGTGATCCGGTCCACCGTCGAGACCGACGACACCATCACCTTGGACGACGGCGTGGAGTACCCGCTGGTCAAGGTGGAAATATCGTCGGCTAGCCACCCGTTCTTCACCGGCACGATGAAGATCGTGGACACCGCCGGCCGGGTGGAGCGCTTCGAGCGCCGCTACGGCAAGCGCCGTAAGGGCTGAACCCGAGCATCCGGCCCGGCCCCCCCCTGACGGGCCCGTCGAACCCGTGACCCTCGATCCCGAGCGTCGCCTCTCCCTCCGAGGCGCCAAGTTGCGCGCCCTGATATCCGACGCGATAGGCGAGCCAGCGTCCGACCTGGAGTCCGACGGCAACCAGTGCTTCGACGGTACCCGGCTGTGGGTGCTGGCCGACGAGGACGACCCCGAGCGCGCCCTGGGCAGCGCCGTGTTCCGGTCCGTACGGTTCGGCGAGGCACCGATAACCATCTGCTTCGACGATCGGGAGTCGGCCGCCGAGGCCACCCGTCGAGCCACCGCCCTCCTCCCTCCGCCGGACATCCGACGGGTCGACGGTCGTCGGCTGGTCGAGGTCGTACCCGCCGAGACGCCCACCGGCGTGGACCCACCCGGGGTGCCGGTCGGATTCGAGGACCTGTGTCGGGGCGTGGGAGTCGAGCCGATGGTCGAACACGGGATCTGGCGTGGAGAAGTGGCGGGTCTCGAGGTCGTTCGGGTGGTCGATGACCCGGAACTGGGCAACCACGTCCAGGTCGGGGTGGGGCGTTTCGACCGGGAGGCAGGGATGCTCCTGCACGCCGACCAACCACAGGGCGAGTCGCTGGCCGCAGCGGCCGACCTGGTACGAGCCCATCGTCGGCCCGGCACCGGTGCCCATCCGCTGTCCACGCTGTGCCGGGAGCGTTGGCTCCGGCGGGACCTGTGCATCGACCCGTCCCCGGTGGGCCTGGTCGACCTGGAACCCGTGGATCCCGCCGACCAGCGGGCCAACCTCCGTGACCCGGCGCCAGCGCCGGCACTGGGCACCGACTCGGATGGCCGGCGGGTGCTAGTGGTCTGCTCGGTGGGGGTGGATCCGCAGGTCGTTTCGGCGGCCGCCGCCCTGGTGCTGCGTGAGTCGCCCGACCGGGTGGTGGTGGCCCTCCCGAACCGGGACGTCCTGGCTCCTGTGGAACAGGCCCTGGCCCGCCTCCGGGTGCCGGTCACCGTGGTCGGCATGGCGTGCGGCTGGGAAGGCGCCTGAGTGAGCCGTCCCGGGTAGTTGCCGTCCTGACCGTCCTGCAGGGGGCCGGTCGGTACCCTGAACACAGTGCGTGAACAGGTGGAGGCCCTGGAGGCCGAGTACACGGAGGTCGAAACCCGGTTGGCCAATCCGGCGATCATCAGGGACCCCGCACAGCTGCAGGCGGCGGGACGCCGGTTCAAGGAACTGGAGCAGGTCCTGGCCGTAGGGCGGCCGCTGAGCCGCGCCCAAGACGACCTGGAGACGGCCCGGGAGCTGGCCGAGGAGGCGGAGGGCGACGAGCGCGAGCTCCTCCGGAACGAGATGGCCGACTTGGAGGCCGACATTGAACGCCTGGAGGGTGAGCTGCGTGCCCTTCTCCTGCCCAGCGACCCCAACGACGGCCGCTCGGTGATCCTCGAGATCCGGGGAGCGGAGGGTGGCGAGGAGGCCAACCTCTTTGCCCGCGACCTCCACGAGATGTACCTGGCGCTGGCCGCCGCCCACGGCTGGTCGGTCGAGCCGATGGAGGCCCGGGAGTCCGACATGGGAGGCTTCAGCGAGGTCATGATCCTGGTCAGGGGCGACGACGCATGGACCCGCCTCAAGTACGAGGGCGGGGTCCACCGGGTACAGCGGGTACCGGTGACCGAGTCCCAGGGCCGGATCCACACATCGTCGGCGACGGTCAGCGTCTTGCCAGAGGCCGACGAGGTTGAGGTGGTGGTCGACGACAACGACCTCCAGGTCGACGTTTACCGGGCCTCCGGCCCGGGCGGTCAGTCGGTGAACACCACCGACTCGGCGGTCCGTATCACCCACCTACCGACCGGTCTCGTGGTCTCCATGCAGGACGAAAAGAGCCAGCTCCAGAACAAAGTGAAGGCGCTCCGGGTGTTGCGAAGCCGGTTGCTCCAGATCGAACAGGATCGGGCCCGTTCCGAGGCCTCGGAGGCCCGCCGGGGCCAGGTCGGCGGCGGTGGTCGGTCGGAGAAGATCCGGACCTACAACTTCAAGGAGAACCGGGTCACCGACCATCGGATCGGTCTGACCCTTCACAGGCTGGATCGCATCCTCGCCGGAGACCTGGACAAGGTGACCGACGGCCTGCTGGCCGACGAGCGGACCCGACAGCTGGCCGAGGGTTTCGACGGTGGAGACTGACCCGACCGGCGACGAGGGCACCATCACCTGGCGGGAGGTCCTGGCCGAGACCGAGCACCGGGTGATGGTCGCCGGGCTTCCGGCCCAGGAGGCCCACTGGATCGTGGAGGAGGCATCCGGTAGCGGCCCGGGAGGCAGCCTGGACGGTCCAGTGACCGTTCGGGGCAGGGCCCATCACGACGCCATGGTGGGTCGCCGCCTGGCTGGAGAGCCGTTGCAGTACGTCCTGGGCCGTTGGGCCTTCCGAGGACTGGACCTCATGGTCGACCCAAGAGTCCTGATCCCCCGACCGGAGACCGAGGTGGTGGCCGGGCTGGCCCTGACCGAGGTGGACCGGGTGGCCGCCGGCCGGACCGACAGTCCGGTGCAGGTGGCGGACCTGGGGACCGGATCGGGAGCCATCGGCCTGTCGATCGCCGTCGAGCGCACCGGAACCCGGGTGTGGTGCACCGACGTGTCGACCGATGCCCTAGCCGTAGCCCGAGCCAACTGCGCCGGGTTGGGGCGGCCTGCCCGACGGGTGACTCTGGCCGAGGGGTCGTGGTTTGAGGCGCTGCCGACCGAGCTCAAATTCAGCCTCGACGTAGTGGTGGCCACCCCCCCCTACGTGGACCGGGCCGGAGACCTCCCGGTCGAAGTGGTGGCCTGGGAGCCGGCCGAGGCCCTGTTCGCAGAAAGGGACGGCCGGGCCGACCTGGAGGCGCTGGTAGACGGTGCACCGACCTGGCTAGCGCCCGGGGGCGCCCTGGTGCTGGAGATGTCACCTGACCAGGTTGGGGACCTGGCCGACCGGGCCCGGGGGGTCGGCTTCGACGAGGCGGAGATCCACCTCGACCTGGCCGGACGGGACCGGGCGATGGTGGCCCGGCTGGCACGATGAGCGAGCCCCCTGCGCTGGACGTCGGAGCCGATCCGGTGGCCGCGGTGGCCGCCGCGGTACGGACGCTTTCCGCCGGAGGCGTAGTGGTCCTCCCCACGGAGACGGTGTACGGCGTGGCCGCCCTGCCCTCGTGCCGCAACGCCATCGACGAGGTCTTCCGACGAAAGGGCCGTCCCCCCGAACGCCTAGTGGCCGCCTTGGTGGCCGACGGTGACCAGGCCCGAGCGCTGGTGGAGGTCGACGACCGGTTCGAACGCCTGGCGACGGCCTTCTGGCCCGGTCCGCTCACTGTGGTCGGACACCGTTGCGGTGACCGGGACGATGACCTCTTCCTGGGTGACGGGACGACCGAGGGGGGAGGGGCGACGGTCGGGGTGCGGTGGCCCGACCACGACCTGGTCCGAGCTATCGCCGTCGAGGTCGGCCCAATCGCCACTACTTCGGCCAACCGGACAGGGCAGCCGACCCCGGACACGGCCGCCGGGGCAGCTGCCGCGCTGGGCGGCGGCCTACTGGTCTTAGACGGAGGACCGTGCACCGGAGAGCCGTCCACCGTGGTCGACCTCACCGCCCACCCGGCACGGGTGGTTCGCCGAGGGGCTATCACCGAGGGGGACCTCGAACGGGCCGGGGTCTCCGTGGAGGCCGTCGAACGGCGGTGATCCGGAGAGCGGTCGACGGGTAGCCTCGCCGCCATGTACGCCATCGCCGTCGGGTCCGACCACGCCGGATACGCACTCAAGCAGCTGCTGGCCGACGAGTTGAGGGACCTGGGCCACGAGGTCCTGGACCTGGGCGCACACTCCACCGACCAGGTGGACTACCCGGACTTTGGTGCTGCGGTGGGCCATGCCGTGGCTGGCGGCGACGTCGACCTAGGGGTCTGCGTGTGCGGCTCGGGGATCGGCATCGCCATGGCGGCCAACAAGGTCGCGGGGATCCGGGCGGCCACCGCGCAGGACGCCGAATCGGCCCGTCTGGCACGGGAGCACAATGACGCCAACGTCCTGTGCCTTGGCGAGCGCCTGATCGATGCCGAGGTAGCCGTCGACGCCCTCCGGGCCTGGCTGGATGCCGGGTTCGAGGGTGGTCGCCACGTCGGCCGGGTGGAGAAACTGGCCCGGCTGGACGAGTCGGACGGCTGAGGGGAACCGGTGACCGACCGTGGAACTAGGCCGGTTCGGCTCTCCGGCCCGGAGACAACCACCCCGACGGAGACGGTCGTCGAGCCCACCCTGGACGACGGCGACCACGACCGGTTCGCCCACTTCGCCCGCAAGACCGACATCGTGAAGTCAGCGGTGACCGGGAAGCCGAGAGTGGCTCTCTGTGGCAAGGTGTGGGTCCCGGTCCGGAACCCCGACCGCTACCCGGTGTGCCCGACCTGTCGCGAGATCTACGAGCGGAAGAAGGCCGGTGAGGCGGGCGCCTGAGCGCCGGCCCGCCACCCTCCGCCATGGGAATGCTCCGCACGCTCCGGGCCGTGGTGCGACTTCGGCGCCCAGAGCGGGATCGGACCGCCCGACGCCTGCGGGCAGCGGCCAACGTGGACGACCTGCGGAACCTGGCCCGGCGACGCCTGCCGGCCGGAGTCTTCGACTACATCGACGGTGCCGCCGAAGACGAGCTGGCTCTGGCCCGAAACGTGGAGGCCTTCCGAGCCACGACGTTCCGGCCCCGGGTCCTCCGGGGCCTGGGCACCCTGGATCCGTCCACCACCCTGCTGGGTCGGCCGTTGGCCTTCCCCTTGGTGCTGGCCCCCACCGGGTTCACCCGGATCGCCGATCCGGCCGGCGAGTTGGCTGTGGTCCGGGCGGCTGGCCGAGCCGGGATTCCGTTCACCCTGTCCACCATGGGTACCCGGTCGATCGAGGAGTGTGCGGCGGTAGCCGGACCGGGAGCCCGTCTGTGGTTCCAGGTGTACGCCTGGCGCGACCGGGACCTCATCCGACGCCTGGTGGACCGGGCAGCCGCAGCGGGATTTGAGGCGCTCTGTCTGACCGTTGACACCGCGGTGCTGGGCCGCCGTGAGCGAGACATCCGCCGGGGCCTGACCCTGCCGCCCGAGATCGGACCCGGCACCTTCCTGGACGGGATCCGACGACCCGGTTGGACCTGGAGGTTTTTGCGGTCCGAGCCGATCCGGTTCGCCAACGTGGAGGGCCTAGCCGACGGGAAGGGTGGTCCAAGCGACGGGCGTCGGGCTGTGGACCTGGCGGGCTACATGAACGCCCAGTTCGACCACGGCCTGTCGTGGGACGACGTGGGCTGGCTCCGGTCGATCTGGAACGGTCCGGTCCTGATCAAGGGGATCCAGTCCGTCGCGGACGCCCGGCTGGCCGTTGAGCACGGCGTAGAGGGGGTGGTGCTCTCCAACCACGGAGGCCGTCAGCTTGACTCGGCGCCAGCCCCCTTCGACCTGGTGCCCGACGTGGTGACGGCGGTCGGTGGGCGGATCGAGGTGGTGTGTGACGGCGGAGTGCGCCGAGGCTCCGACATCGTTAAGGCGGTAGCGGCCGGGGCCACGGCCACCATGGGAGGACGCCTGTTCCTTTACGCCCTAGCGGCGGCTGGCGAGGCTGGCGTGGACCACGTGCTGGAGTTGCTGCGGTTGGGGACCGAACGCACCATGGCCCTGGTGGGAGCGGCGTCGGTAGGCGACTTGGGGCCCGAACTGCTGGACACGAAAGGGCCGTCCGACCGGTGATCCTCGAGGGCGACTACCGGAGAGACGGCGCGGTCTGCGTTCGCCAGGCCTTCAGCGACGAACACCTCCGGTGGGCCACGGAGGCCATCGAGGCCAACTTGGCCGACCTCTCGCCGCTGGCTAAGCGGGCCAGCTCCCAGGACGACGGGGCCTTCGTCGAGGATTTCTGCAACTGGGACCGGATCCCAGAGATGGAACAGTTCATCCGCGAGTCGCCTGCTGCACGGATCGCCGCCACCCTGACGGAGTCGAGCACCGTGCGTCTGTACCACGACCACGTCCTGGTGAAGGAGCCTGGAACCCGACAGCACACCCGTTGGCATCAGGATCTCCCCTACTACAACGTGGACGGCCATCAGAATGCCAGCATGTGGTTCCCCGTCGACCCAGTGGACCGGTCGGCCGCCATTCGCTTTATTGCCGGCACCCACCGTGGACCCTGGTATATGCCTCGGACCTTCCTTGACGACCGGGCCGCTTGGTTCCCGGAGGGCAGCCTCGCTGAAATCCCTGACTTTGACGCCGATCCTGAGCGGTGGCCGGTCATTGTATGGGCGCTTGAACCGGGCGACGCTGTCTTCTTCAACATGTTGACCGTGCATGGTTCGGGCGGGGTGTGCGGAACCACCCGGAGGCGTGTTCTGTCGGTCCGTTTCCTAGGCGACGACATGGTCCACGCTTCCCGCTCGTGGTCGACGTCGCCTCCCTTCCCTGGACTCGTCGAAGAGCTAGACGACGGCTGTCCCCTCGACCATCCCCTCTTCCCGGTCCTGTGGACTCGGAGTGGAACCGAGGCCGAGCCACGAAACTGAGACCGACTCAGCCTGTCGAACATCCCGCCATTGGCGAGCGGTCATGAGAGAGGGCCCGCACCGGCGCTCTTGCGTTCCGAGCCGGACGGAAGGGACTGCTAGTCGGCTCAGGTCACGAGGGTGCTTGGGGTGGTCAACA
>JAKURX010000081.1 GCA_022451505.1 Acidimicrobiales bacterium
CCGCCGTGGTCCTCCTCCGAACCCCTCTCCCGTGGCGGGAGCGACTACTCCGTTATGTGGCTTGTGGCCTGGCCGCCCTCGTCCTCTGCCTTCCGTGGTTCGCCCGCAACGTAGTCACCTTCGATGCCCCGGTCCTGTTCTCCAACGGGATGGGCACCGTGCTCGTCCAAGCCAACTGCGACGCCACCTACCACGGACCAGACCTGGGCTACTGGAACCTGTCCTGCGGCCTACCCACTCCCTACGGGGCCGACGGCGGTCTGCTCGATGAGTACGAACGTGACGTGGTGGTTCGGCAGCGGGCCACGTCGTACATGTCGGTCAACCGGGAGCGCCTCCTGACCGTAGTGGTACCGGCCAGGATCGGACGGATGTGGGGCCTCTACGAGCCGATCGGTCAACTCCGCCGGGATGTCCACGCCGATCGGCGCTCCTTTGCCATCTCCATGCTGGGCCTTGTCCAGTTCGCGCTTCTGGTACCTCTCGCCGTAGCTGGCTTCGAGGTGATACGTCGTCGACGTGGGCCCCTACTGGTCCTCGCCGCCTGGGTTCCGATCGCCACTTTCACAGCGGCCACTGCCTTCGGCAACACCCGCTACCGCACAGCCGCCGAGGCCTCCCTGGTGATCCTGGCCGCCGTGGCCGTAGACGCGGCGCTTGACCGGTGGAAGTCAAGCGGGGTGCTGTCCGGTCAGTCTGTGGTCGCGGCGCAACCCCCCAGGGGGTCCTCATAACGGGCGTCCCGCGTCCACTCGCCCTCCCACCAGCCCTCCATCTCCTCGGGCATAACGTGGGTTTCCCGCATGGCAGTCAGAACCGCTTGGCCCAGTAGGGCCGCTCCGGCTGGGCAGAGGTGGCCGTCATCTCGCCCGTCCCTAACCTTCCGTACCTGGACATCCGTTCCGGCCACTCCGGTCCGCATCCGGGTGAAGCCCCCGAACCTGTCGCCTAGGATCTGGTCGGTGTCCAGGTAGTTGACTCCGTCGTGGCGGTCGGCCAAGGCAGCGAACTCACGGTTGGCCGTCCGGCGAGCCTCCTCGATCCCCTCGGTCGGCGGGGTGGGAGGCATCCCCAACCAGATCACCGTCGCACCCTTCGAGGTCAGCAGGCCGGCCACCTCGTCCAGCCGGCGTCCGTACGCCGGGGGGTCGGCAACGATCTCGCCCAGGTCCCAGCCACCCAGCATGACCACCACTACATCGGGGTTTCCGTCCAGCGCCTCCCGGAGGTAGCCGTCGATCCCGGGGCGGAGCAAGCCGACCCCACCGTACGATCGAGCATCCACCGTCACCTCGCCAGTGGCCTCTAGGGCGGCGCGGATCCCCGGATCCCCGTCGTAAGCCACGCTGTCTCCGAGGGAGGCCACCCGAAGCACCGGTCCACTGGCCTGGAATACCAGGGTTCCCGTAGCGGCCAGTAACAGGATGATCGCCAGAACGATTCCCCGACGACTGCGAAAGCCGCTCTGTCTCGTCGTCGAGTCGTCGGACATAGCGCCCGAGGGTACTGGGGCACCCGAAGGGCCCCGGGGCCGCCAGTAGGATCCGTCGGCTATGGCCCGGAACCTCCTCCGCCGAACCTCCCCACGACGGGTACTAGCCGGTCTGGCCCTCGTCCTCGGCTTGTGGATCGCCCTGGCCCCTTTCACCCGTCCCCTTCCCGGCGGTGCCCCGTACACCCTCGAGGCCACCCCGGAGATTGGCTGCCGTTCGCCGCTAGTCGGACTGTTGTCTGGCGACAGTCCCTGGGCCGACGTCTACACGACGCCCCGTCCCTCGTCCGACGACCCCCGGACGCCCACCACCGTTGACTGCCGGAGTCGAGCCGGCTTCCGGGTCGGACTCGGCGCAATCTTCCTGGTCGGCGGAGCATCCGTTCTGGTGGTTGACCGGCGGCAGAGGAGCTGAATCCTCGTGGAGGATCTCCGGGCCACAGCGGATCTGCTGAACACGGTGTTCGCTCACGACCCCCCGATGGGCGTTAGCCACCTTGCCTGGTATTACCACCAGAACCCGACTGGGCGGGCGGCCGTCGGCCAGGCCCACGATGAAGGTCGCCTGGTGGGCAACTACGCACTGGTGCCGTTGCGTTTCCGATCGGCCACCGGACCGGCCCTCGTCCTGGGGCTCGGTGTCGACCTTTCCGTCCACCCGGAGGCCCGAGGTTCCGGGGCCTACCGGCGGACCGTCGAGGACAGCTACCGGGTCGGCACCGAGGCTGGCCTGGACGGAATTCTCGGGGTGGCCAACGCCGAGTCGGCTCCCCGCATGGTGGAAACCATGGGCTGGAGAATGCTTCCTCTGCTCGCCTCCCGGCTTCTGGTGGCCACGCCAGGAAGGCACGGGTTCGCCGCCCACCCTGTGAATCGTTCTCTCCTGGACTCCAACACAATCCAGCAAATGCTGCCTCAGGAGGTGCCCGGTTCCGTCAACGGACACGGTGCCACCTGGGACTCCGACCACCTGCGGTGGCGACTCGGGCGACCGGGAGCCGAGTACGTGGTGCACGAGCGAGACGACGTCCTCCTCATTAGCACTACGACCACGGTACGGCGACTCCGGGTAGCTGTCCTGTTGAAGGTGATCCCCCGCCGGGTACAGGCCAACCTGATCCCGTCCGGGCCGTTGGCAGCTGCCCTGGCCACCCACCATTGCACGCCCCTGGTCCTGCATTGGGGGGCCAACCCCTCCGTGCGTTTCCTCAGGATCTCGATTCCTCGCCGCCTCCAACCGAGCCCCCTGGTACTGGTCGTGCACCCGTTCGCCGACAACGGTGTCCCCCGCTTTGACGCCGGAGCGCTCTCGATCACCGGATTCGAGTTTCTAGACTTCGACGCCTACTGATCCTGACCCCGCCGGACGGCCGGGTTGAAGCGAGCGGTACCGTGGGACGGTGCGCACCGCGGTGATCATCCCGGCTTACAACGAGGCCGACGCCCTTCCCGGGGTTCTCGCCGCTCTGGAGGCCCACGTTCCCGGCCATGACGTGGTCGTGATCGACGACGGTTCCACGGACAGTACGGCCAGCGCCGCACGGGCCGGTGGAGCCACCTGCCTCCGCCTTCCCTTCAATTTGGGGATCGGCGGGGCGCTTCGGTTGGGTTTCCGCTACGCCGTGGAACAGGGCTACGACCGTGCCTATCAGTTCGACGCCGACGGCCAACACGACGCCTCCCAGGTGTCCGCTCTGTTGGCTGGACTCCAGGACGCCGACATGGTGATCGGCACCCGATTCGGCGGCGATGACGGCTACCGGGTGGGCCGCAGCCGCGGGCTGGCCATGGGACTACTCCGACGCATGGTGGGCCAGATCTGCGGCCAGCGGTTCACCGACACCTCGTCGGGCTTTCGGGCCTTCCGCCGTCCCGTACTGGAGTTCTTCGCTACCGAGTACCCGGTGGAGTACATGGAGTCGGTGGAGGCCCTCGTACTGGCCGTCCGCCAGGGCTTCGTCGTCAGGGAGGTTCCCGTGGTCATGCACGACCGATCGGGAGGAAGGGCCTCCACCCGGAATCTGCGATTGGCCTACCACTTCGTCCGTCTCCTGATCGTCCTCCTCGCCGGCGATCCGGGCCGCGGACAACGCCGGAGGACTCAGTCGTGACCGTCGAGACCCACGCCCTCCTGGCCACCCTGACCGTGTTAGCCGTCGCAGTGATCGTGCGCCTGGTGCGCCGACAGGTCCTCAAGGCCAAGTACACCGTGCTCTGGTTGACAGTGGGCCTGGTGCTAGCCATCACCGCGTCGGTTCCTACCCTGCTGGACCGGGTAGCTGACCTGCTCGGGATCTGGTACCAGCCGACCCTCTTCCTGCTGCTGGCCATCGGGTTCCTGCTCCTCCTGTCCATGCACTTCTCCTACGAGATGTCCCGGATGGAAAAGCGGATTAGGGCCCTGGCCGAGGAGCTGGCTCTTCTCCGCGGGCCGGGCGACGACCCGGCCGGCCACGACCGGAACCACGAAGGGGATGGACCCGCCGGGGAGCGCCCCGGAGCCTGAGCCTTCGGTTAGTCGTCCACCAACCAGCCGTCAGCGACCAGCCTTTCCTCCAACTGGCGGGCTAGGAGGTCGGCGCCCACCTCATGGAAGTGGCCACCCTGGGCCTTGCGGAGATCAACCAGGCGACCGTTCTCGTCCACCATCCGGTCCCGATAGGCACCCGAGGCGTCGCCCAGGACCACCATGCTGTCCAGCGACGTCACCCCGTCACCCCAAGCCATGGTGGTGGCGTCCCAGATGGCGTTCAGGTCGTCGGTGAGGAACCGTGTGTCGCGCATCCTCGGGGTGGTCCACCAGTACACCGGAGCGCCCTCCGCTCGCCATTGGGCCACGGCCTGGCCGGCCCGCTCGGCCAGGACTTCGGTCCACCGTTCGGAGCCCGGCTCGAGGGCCTCTCCCTCCAGCACGTGACCTTCGAACTCGTTGGCCCCGATCATCACCACCACCACGTCGGGACGCACCTCGGCCACCAGGCGGGAGTAGTCGGCAAGGACATCCTCCTCCCAGTCCCAGTGAGGAACCGTGAAGCCGAACCCGAGGGCGCCGCGACCCTCAATCTCGACGTCGGGTCTCGGTTCCAGGATCCGTTCCAGCCCGTACTGGAGGTCCAACATCAAGGAGTCCCCGACGGCCAGCACCCGTAGTGGGTCGGTTGGTGAGGCCCGTCGTACGACCCTCCCCCCTTTCGGGTCGGCCGGCACCGGGAAGACGACCGCTGGCTCAGAATCCAGCGCATCTCGAACAGCGATCAGCGGCCGGTCCAACCCGGCATCCCGGGCCAGACCACCCGTCGGTCCAGACCATGTTCGGGCGAGAGCACGCCGCCAACCCGCCGGCTGGGTGTCGGCCCAGGATCTCACTGCGTCCGGTGCCAGCAGGCTGCTCGCCACGAGGCCGAGAACCAGGGTGGCCGTCAGGCGGGCGGCCCGACGTCGCGGATTCCGGACCGGGCTGGTCATGGGCCGGGAATGGTAGTGGGATGCCTCTTCCCAAACAGGGATGTTGCGAATAGGTTACGGATTGCCGCGATTTTGTGGTGCACTTCCTTTAGCCTTTTCCCAGCGGTCCCAGTCCGGGTATCCGGAAACAGGGTTCGTCTGTCAACAAAAGGGGTACCTATCCAATGATGTCAACAATTCTCACCCTGATCGTTCTTGGAATGGTCTTCCAGGGTGTTCTAGCCGTGCTCAACAGCATCCTCGACACAGTTGGTGTCGGCAGCATGCTGGGCAGCATCCCCGTTGTGGGATCCAACCTCAACCTGATCTGGGCGTATCTGTTCGTTGTGCTCAGCGAGGTGGGCGGCTTCGGCTACGGAGCTTCGACCGAGATCCTCGGCATGGGCGACTTCGGTTCCGACATCGGAACCGCTCTCGCTATCTGCGCCTTCGTTCCTGTGAAGGACGCGGCATTGTCAGCTCTCAGTAAGGGCGTTGCTCGCTGAGTTAGTTGTAGGCCGAAAGCCCCGCTGCCTCCGGGCGGCGGGGCTTTCGCCGTTTTCAGGGTTCAGGAATACTCCGAACACCTGTTCGTCACGCGGTAACGTGATTCGATGCTCCAGGCCACTCTCTTCGGCAGCCTTCCCTTCCACCTCGGTGACCTTGTGACGACCGTCCAGCGGACCCGGCTGGACGATGACTGCTGGGTGGATCACGCTCCGGGCTGGATCCGGGGGGCCGACGACCTCTACGCCGCTTTCCGGGATTCCCTAGCTTGGCGATCCCATCGGCGGTGGATCGTGGACCACGAGGTGGTCGAGCCGCGGCTGAGCACCAACATCGCAGAACCCAGTGTCGCTCTCCGGGAGATCGGACACTGCCTAACCGGCTACTACGGCGTTGGCCTAGTGGCCAGCTGGGCCAATCTCTACCGGGACGGCCGCGACAGCGTGGCCTGGCACGGCGACCGGTTCCGGCCCGGAGCGATCCATGAGACAGTCGCTCTGGCCTCGTTCGGCGGCCCACGAACCTTGCGTATCCGTCCCCGGGATGGTGGCCGTTCCCAGCCCTGGAACCTCGCTTCGGGCGACCTCCTGGTCATGGGCGGCCCGACCCAGCACCGTTTCGAGCACTGCATACCGAAAACCGCAGGGTCGGGCGAAAGGATCAGCGTGGCCTATCGGTGTCCCCGTGGCCGTGAGTTTGACCCGGCTGTGGTCCGACACCACGGTCGGAACCACCTCCGTCTCTCCCGCCTCTGAGAGGAACCCGGTCGACCGCTACTGTGCCTGCCCACGCCGACCGGACAACGTGTCCTTGGCAGCGACGGGAGGCCTTGTCGACATGGGACGCTTCGACGGCCGGGTCGCCTTCCTCACCGGCGCAGCCTCCGGCATCGGACGGGCCACCGCTCTCCGGATGGCCGAGGACGGAGCCGTCGTCGTTGGCTTCGACCGGGACGGCGATGGCCTGGCGGAGGTGGCGGGGCTGGTGGAGGCCCTTGGAGCCACTGTGTCCACCATCGTCGGTGATGTCTCGGACCGCGACGAGTGCCACGCCGCCGTAGACCACGCCGTCGCCACCCACGGCCGACTGGACATCTTGGCCAACATCGCCGGGGTGGCGTGGGGCGAGCACGTCGCCGACGTAACGGCCGAAGGGTGGAACCGGATGTTGGCTATCAACGTCTCCGGTGTCTTCTGGTGCTGCCAGGCCGCCCTTCCTCATCTCGTGGAAACGCGGGGCAACATCGTCAACATTGCCTCGAATGCCGGCCTGATGGGTCAGGCCTACACCGTTGCCTACTCCACGACGAAGGGCGCTGTGGTGAATATGACTCGGGCCCTGGCCATGGAGTTCGCCAAGGAACCTGTCCGGATCAACGCCGTAGCGCCCGGCGGGGTCGTCACCTCCATGACCCGGAATTACTCGATGCCCGATGACGTGGACTTCTCTCTGGTCCGGCCGTACATGGGGTTTCGGGAGATGGCCGACCCGGCCGAGCTGGCCAACGTCATCGCCTTCGTAGCGTCCGACGAGGCCAGCCGGATGCACGGGGCCATCGTCAGCGTCGACGGCGGCCTGACCGCCGGCTGAAAGCATCCCGGTCCCGTCCCGGGGAGCGCGCACTACCGTCTTGGGCCATGGACCGTCCATATGTGCTCGGCGTCGACCTGGACGGCGTCTGCGGGGACTACACGGGCGCCTTCCGGACCATCGTGGCCACCGAACTCGGCATCGACGAGGAGTCCCTCCCCCTCCAGCGATCGTGGGACTTCACCGAGTGGGGCCTGTCAGCCGATGAGTTCGAGCGACTCCACGACCTGGCGGTAACCGAACACCGAATGCTGGACTGGATGCCGGTGATAGCCGGAGCCGCCGAGTCCCTCTGGCGGCTCTCGGACGCCGGCGTGTGGATCCGGATCATCACCCACCGCCTCTACGTCAACTGGGGCCACGCCACGGCCATCGCCGACACGGTGGCCTGGCTGGACCGGGTGCAGATCCCCTATCGGGACATCTGTTTCATGGGCGACAAACCCGAAGTGGGAGCCGACCTCTACATCGACGACGGACCACACAACGTGGTAGCCCTCCGCGAGACCGGCAACCGGGTGATCGTCTTCGACGCCCCCTACAACCGTGACCTGCCGGGAACCCGGGCCCGCACGTGGGCTGAGTGCGAGCATCTGGTCCTCCAGGACGCCGCGGAACGCGGATACGACTTCCAGGTCTCGCTTCCCGGCTTGGAGCGGGGTGCCCAACGGCTGGACGACTGAGGAGCGTCGCCGGTCACCGGTCGGCGAACAGCGCCCGAGCCACCTCCAAGTCCTCACGATTGGTCAGACCGATCCACTCCTCGTCTGTCTGGAGCACGTCGACCTCCAAGAGGCCCTCCCGCCTCTGGGCCTCCAGCGCCTCGGGAAGCAGGAACTCCACCGACGGGTCCTCGGCGTGGGCGGCGTGGAACGCCTCCCACTGGCCGGCCAAGGTGTCCAACGCCGACCGGGGTAAACCAAAGATGTTCATTGACGCTGGCGTGCCCGGAGCCAACTCACTCAGCGGGTCTCGCGAGGTAATTGTTGACCCCTCCCACCCGATCCCGTGGGTTTCCGCCAGTCCCTCCAGGCGCCCGTCCTCGCCGACGCGACAGATCCCACGTGACACCCGACCCTCGGCCGGGAGGGTGCTGGCCAGAGCGAAGCCCAGCATCACAGCTCGATCGGGTTGCCGGTCCACGG
>JAKURX010000082.1 GCA_022451505.1 Acidimicrobiales bacterium
GGCCTGCAGGTCGTCAGCCGTCAGGGGCAGGCGCGGCGGGCAGCCATCGACGACGACGCCGATCCCGGCGCCATGGCTCTCGCCCCAAGTGCTGAGGCGGAAGGTATGTCCGAAGGTGCTTCCCACAAGGCGAGCATAGAGGTGGGCCGACCATCGATCCGTGGAGGTTTCCCGAGGGACAGCGTGGTTCGGGAGGCCGACCCGGCGACGGGATCGCTACCATCACCGCCCGTGGGGGGGATTGATAGGGGCCTGAACCTGGCCAGCGCATGGGAGGCGATAGCCGACGTGGTGGGTGACCACCCTGCCGTGTCGGCGGCTGGACGGCAGTTCTCGTGGACGGAGTTTGACAATCGAGCCAGTCGCCTGGCCGGCACGCTGGTCGACCACGGCCTGGGATTGGACTCCAAGGTTGCGCTGTATCTCTACAACGGCCACGAATATCCCGAGGCCCAGTATGCGGCGTTCAAGGTGCGGGGGATCCCGGCCAACGTGAACTACCGGTACACCGGCGACGAGCTGGCCTACATCTTGGAGAACGCCGACGCTGAGGCCCTCTTCTTCGACCACACTCTCGTCGACCGGGTGGCGGCCGTCCGCGATCGGTGTTCGAAGTTGCGTGTGGTGGTCCAGGTCGGCGGCGACACCGTGCCCGACTGGGCGGTGGCCTACGAGGCGGCGACGTCTTTCGACCCGATGCCCCGGATCGACCGCTCGGGCTCCGACCTGTGGTTCCTTTACACCGGTGGGACTACTGGGATGCCCAAGGCCGTCATGTGGGACCACGCGAATCTGTTCGGGGCCATGGAGGCTACTTTCCGGCCGTTTGGGGAGAACGTACCAACCACACCCGCTGAGGCAGCGGCGTCGGCCGGCCGGATCGTCGCTGCGGGTAGGGAGATCCGCCAACTGTGCGCCGCCCCGCTGATGCACGGCACCTCAGGCATCTCCGGCCTGGCCACTCTCAGCCACGGCGGGATGCTGTCCACGCTGGCCGGCAGGAACTTCGATGCCGACGAACTTTGGCAAACGGTAGAGGCCGACCGGATCACCATGATCAGCATGGTGGGTGATGCCTTCGGGCGGCCCATGGTGGAGGCTCTGGACCGAGCGGCCGCCGGGGGGTGGATGCCAGACCTCTCGTCTTTGAAACTCCTGCTGTCTTCGGGGGTGATTTTCAGCGGGCCGATGAAGGAGGCCCTCCTGGACCACCACCCGTGCACGATCGTGGACGCGTTGGGATCCAGCGAGGGCGTCGGCATGGCCAACCAGGTGACTTCACGTGAGCACCGGGATACGGCAACGGCCCGTTTCGCCCTTGGTGAGCACACCCGGGTCTTTACCGAGGACGGCCGAGAGGTGGACCCAGGTTCGGGGGAACAGGGACAACTCGCCCTCGGTTATCCGCTTCCTGTGGGCTACTTCAAGGATCCGGTCAAAACGGCGGAGGTTTTCCCCGAGGTGGCCGGACGCCGGTGGTCGATTCCCGGAGACTGGGCCACGGTGGAGGAAGACGGCACGATCACCTTGCTGGGCCGCGGATCGGCCTGCATTAACACGGGAGGCGAGAAGGTGTTCCCCGAGGAAGTGGAGGAGGCCCTCAAGGAATTGGACTTGGTGGTCGACTGCAACGTGGTCGGCATCGATGACGAGCGCTGGGGCCAGGCGGTCACCGCTGTGGTTGAGCTAACGACCCCTGGGGCGGTTCTGGCTGATGATCTGCGTTCTCAGGTTCGGGAGCGCCTGGCCGGCTACAAGGTCCCGAAGAGGATCGTCCTGGTGGACCGGCTGCAGCGCAGCCCAAACGGGAAGGCCGACTATCGGTGGGCCCGGTCGGTGGTTGAGGAGTCGCTCGGCACTTGATGACCGGGTGACTCAGCTCTCGAGGGCTGTCTGGCCGATCGACTCGTACTGGCTGGGGTTGCGGCCCGTGAGTATCTCGTTGTGGCGTCGGGAGATGGCGTCGCGGTGGTCGTCGTCGGTGAAGACCCAGAACGTGCCGTCCATGACGGCGCTGAAGACCAGGTTGGCTACCTCGGAAGGGTCCTTGGCATTGGCAGCCATCCACTCCTGCACGGCCCGCTCGCGTGCCAGGTCCTCATCGGAAGGCGGTTCGGCCAGTCGATTGACTAGATGCTCCGGGCGGTTGCGACCGGAGGCGAAGATCCCGGTGTTGACAAAGCCAGGGCAGAGGGCGCTTACGCCGACTCGGGAACCGAGGGCCGCCAGCTCGTTGTACAGGGTCTCGGCGATGGTAACCGCGGCGTGCTTGGAGGCGTTGTAGGGCCCGATCCCTGGGTGGGAGGTGTGGCCAGCCACCGACGCAGTGACCACCACGTGTCCGGCATCGCGGTCAATCAGGCCACCGAGGAAGGCGTCCAGGCCATGGACGATGCCCCACAGATTTACGCCCAGGACCCACTGCCAATCGTCCAGGGTGTGGTCCACGATGGGCCGGCTGGAGGCCACGCCGGCGTTCAGGCAGATCACGTGGGGTGGACCGAGCGCATCAGTTGCCCCGGCGGCGAAGCGGCCCATTGACTCGACGTCGGAGACATCGAGCCGGGCTCCGTAGACGTTGGCTCCCGAGCCCCGGAGCTCTTCCACGGCGGCGTCTAGGGCCAGTTCCTCCACGTCCCCGACGGCTACCGCCATGCCGGCTTCAGCGAAGCGATTAGCGAGGGCTAGGCCGATTCCCGAGGCACCCCCGGTGATTACGGCCACCTGGCCGTTTAGTTCCTGCATGACGACGGCTCCGTTCTGGTGGGTCAGAGTTCGAGAAGGGCCTGCTCGAGGACCTCGGGCAGGGCGGGATGGATGTAAAGCTGGTCTCGGGCCATCTGATCGACGGTTTGGCCGGCCACCATGCCCTGGATCAACTGTTGGACCAGGGTCGGTGCCTGGGGTCCGAAGACGTGGGCCCCCAACAGGAGCCGGGTGTCCGGGTCGGCCAAGACCTTGACGAATCCGGTGGTGTCCTCCATGGCCCAGCCGTAGGCGGTGGAGGAGTACTCCCGGACGGCCACCAGGTAGGGCCGACCCTCGTCGGCCAACCGCTGTTCTGTCGGACCGATGCTGCCCAGCGGCGGATGGCCAAAGACGGCGTGGGGAACGAAGCGCCGGTCTACAGCCCTCAGGTCGCCGGGATGGGCCAAGTTGTGGGCCACGACGCGTGCTTCGGCGTTGGCTGTGTGCTTGAGCTGGACCGGGTTGGTGACGTCGCCCAGGGCCCAGACGCCCTCGGCGGTGGTCCGGAGATGGGCATCGGTGGTTACGTACCCCTGACTGTCCACCTCGATGCCACCCCGCTCGACTTCCAACAGGTCACCGTTGGGTTGGCGCCCGGTGGCCACCAGCAACTGGTCGGCCACCACGACGGAACCGTCGGAGAGTTCCAGGTGGAAGGTGTCGTCGTGGATCACCTGGTTGACCGTGATCCCAAGGCGGAGGTCCATCCGATCGCCGTAGATGCCGGTCAAACGGCGGCGCACCTCCTCATCGACGCCCCGTAGCAGCATGTCCCCCCGGTGGACCACGGTGACCCGGCTCCCAAGGGCCTCGAATACGTGGGCCATCTCAACGGAGATGAACCCGCCCCCCAGGATGACCAGACGATCGGGCATGTCGTCCAGACGCATTACATCGTCTGACGTGAGGTAGGGCGTCGCGGCCAATCCCGGAATGTCGGGCACCGATGCCCGAGCTCCGGCCGCTAACACGATGTGCTGGGCGGTCACCTCTTGTTCACCGAGCCTGACGGTGCGTGGACCGGTGAAGTGGGCGCGGTCCTCGTAGACAGTGACGTCGTCGAGGGAAACGCGGTAGGCGCGTCCAGCGTCGGCGATGGTGTCGATGCGACCGAAGACACGGTCTCGGATGGCTGGCCAGTCCGCTCCGCCGAAGGTGGTGTGGACGCCCAGTTCCGGTGCGTGACGGGCCGAGAGAGCCAGGTCGGCGGCGTGCACAAACATCTTGGACGGGATACACCCCCGATTCATGCAAGTGCCGCCGAAGGCCCAAGGTTCAGCGATCCCGACGTTCCAACCGTCGTGCTCCGGGCCGAGGACGGTGTTGCCGGAGCCGGCGCCGATGATCAGGAGGTCGTGGTGGGTGGGGGACACGCGTCGGGTCTCGCGGCTTCTAGCTCCGGGGAACGTCTAGCCACGCCGCACCCTTGAAGGGGTCTGGCTCCTTGGGTAGGCCGAGGACCCGTTCGCCGATGATGTTGCGCTGAACCTCATCAGTGCCGCCAGCGATACTGATCCCTGCAGCACTGATACAGAAGGTGGACCATCGTTCGGCGGGTTCGGACCCCGCCGTGCCGTCCTCCCAGGCTTGGACCTCCGGGCCCAGGACGGCCACGGCCACGTCGCGAACCCGTCGGGCCAGCAGGGAACCGGTGAGTTTGGCCAATGAGCCCTCGGGTCCTGGGACCCGTCCGGCGGCCACCGCGACTCTGATCCGCTGAGCCATGAAACCCCGGATGGACTCGTGGATGTGGAGATCGGCCAGAGCCTGACGGACGTTTGGGTCGTCATCCAGGCCGCGGTCCCGGGCTAAGGCAACCAACTCGGGGGAGCGAACGGCATTCAACGAGCCCCCTCCTGCCCCGATAGAGACCCGTTCGAACATCAGCATGGACACGACGAGGTTCCAGCCCTGATTTACCTCTCCCAGCAGGTCGGCGGCGGGGAGCCGGACGTCGGTGAAGAACACCTCGTTGAACCCCCGAGCCCCGGACATCTGCACGAGGGGACGGATCTCGACACCCGTCGAGTGGAGGTCCACGATGAACATGGACAACCCTTGGTGCTTGGGTAGATCCGGATCGGTCCGGGCGACTACAAGGCCGTATTGGCAGTATTGGGCTCCGGAGGTCCACACCTTCTGACCGTTTAGGATCCACTCATCGCCGTCGCGAATGGCCCGGGTGGCCAGACTGGCTACGTCCGACCCAGCGCCGGGCTCGGAGAACATCTGGCACCACACCACATCGCCTCGGATATTGGGGGCTAGGTAACGGTCCTTCTGATCGTCAGTCCCGTACTGGTTCAGCATGGGTAGGCACATGCCGTGGGAGATGGACAACGGGGCCGTAGGCAGATGCCAGTCCGCCGCCGTCCGGGTGAACAGTTCCTCGTGTCGTGGACTGAGGCCAGCCCCCCCGTACTCAGATGGGTAGGCCAGGCCAGCCAGGCCGGCTCCGGAGAGAGCAGCTTGGAAGGTTCGGGCCGCCTCTAGCCCACCCTCTTCGCCGATGCCGTCGTCAGTACCAGGAGACGGGTCACCGAGACGGCGAGCGTGGGTGGCCAAGAATTCCTCCACCCGGGCGACGAAGTCAGCCTCCTCGACCGGGCTGAGGACCGACGTTCCGTCCTGCTCGCTCACCGGGGCGACGGTACCGGCCGTCCTCGCCAGCCCCGTCATCCGGTACCAATGGTCAATCAACGGGCCCAGCGAGGCACCCGCTGGCACTGACCGGGAGGCCGGGCCGTAGGATTCGTCGGAGCCCGACCATCGGGCGACCGCCGGAGGACGACGGGGTGGCCGTGACCGGATCGACCAAGCAACGGGTTCCCGCCGTCGAGGGCCTCTTCACCCTCGATGACGAGCCCCACCTCATCGGCGGACGACTTCCCGCCTCTGGGGGATACTGCTTCCCGCTCCACCTGGGGGGCGCCGACCCCCGCCATCCTGGGGAGGCCGCTGAGGAGGTCCTCCTGAGCCGAAGGGGTCGGATTTGGTCGTTCACCAACAGCGCTTACCCGCCACCGCCCCCCTTTGTTTTGACCGAGCCGTACCAACCGGTAGTGGTAGCCGCCGTGGAACTGGAGGTTGAGAAGATGGTGGTCCTCGGCCAGGTGACCCCTGGCTGGACGGTCGATGACCTACGGGTGGGTGACCAAGTCGAGCTGGCGCTAGGCGTTCTTTACGAGGACGACGATCACGAGTACCTGACCTGGCAGTGGCGGCCCCTCGACGTGGAGAGGTGAGCGCCATGGAGGAGATTGCCGTTCTGGGCGTCGGCATGCACCCCTGGGGAAAGTGGGGGCGGAATTTTGTCGACTACGGCGTACACGCCGCCCAGCAGGCCCTGGACGACGCCGAGGTGGCGTGGGGCGACGTGGGCTTCGTTTCGGGAGCCGTCACCGTGAGGTGCGGATATCCCGGCTATGTGGCCGGCTCTACGTTCGCTCGGGCTCTCGGCTTCACCGGAGCCCAGGTGGCCAGCTCCTACTCGGCCTGCGCTTCCGGCGTGACGGCCCTGTCAGTGGCCCGCGGACAGATCCTCTCCGGGGCGTGTGACGTAGCTCTCGTGGTGGGTGCTGACACCACGCCCAAAGGCTTTTTGGCTCCAACTGGAGGGGATCGCCCCGATGACACGGACTGGTTGCGGTTCCACCTCGTGGGGGCGACTAACCCGGTTTACTTCGCCCTGCACGCTCGTCGGCGGATGGCGCTTTACGGGGCCACCCGTGAAGATTTCGCTTTGGTAAAGGCCAAGAACAGCCGCCATGGCGTTCACAACCCGAACGCCCGCTATCCCAAGGAGTACGGCGTCGACGACGTGGCCAGCTCGCCGGTGGTGTCTGATCCCTTGCGGCTGTTGGAGATTTGCGCGACAAGCGACGGGGGTGCCGCCCTCGTGGTCTGCTCACTGGACTATGCGCGGTCCGTCGGTGTCACCGATCCGGTCCGAGTCTCCGGAATTTCCACGGTCACCCCGACCTATCCCGACACGGTCATTGACCTGCCCTACCTGGCCACCGACTCGTGGGCGGGTAGCCCTCCCCCGGACCGGGGATTTAAGGAGTCGATCGGCGCACGGGCCTACGCCGAAGCCGGTCTGGGCCCAGAGGACGTGGACGTGGCCGAGGTGTATGACCTCTCCTCGGCCCTGGAGCTGGACTGGTACGAGCAGCTCGGGCTGTGCCCGGTCGGTGAGGCGGAAGCGCTGCTCCGGTCCGGGGACACAGAGATCGGTGGGCGGATCCCGGTCAATCCCAGCGGAGGCTTGGGGGCGTTCGGCGAGGCCGTTCCCGCCCAGGCCATCGCGCAGGTGTGCGAACTGGCCTGGCAGTTGCGGGGCCAGGCCGGCTATCGACAGGTCGAGGGAGCTCGGGTTGGGGTGACGGCCAATCAGGGACTGTTCGGACACGGCTCGTCGGTCGTGGTCCGACGCTAGGAGAAGGGAACGGCCCATGGCCTTACACGAGACGATTGCCGACGGTGTGGCCACTGTCGTCATGGATAATCCGCCGGTCAACGCCCTGGGCATCGCCGACACGTACGCGCTGGCCGACCTGTTGGACGGTTACGGAAACCGGGCCGATGTCCGGTCCGTGGTCCTGACGGCCGAGGGACACGGTTTCTGCGCCGGGGTGGACATCAAGGAAATTCAGGCCCTGCCGGGCAACGAGGGCATCCTGGGCGCCAACCGCTCCTGTCTCCGGGTTTTTCGGTCCGTCTACGAGTGCGTGGTACCCGTGGTGGCAGCCGTAAACGGGTTCTGTCTGGGTTCAGGAATTGGTCTGGTCGGTAACGCCGACGTGATCGTCGCTGCCGAAGGCGCGGCATTCGGGTTGCCGGAGGTGGACAACGGAGCCCTGGGGGCTGCCACCCACCTGATGCGCCTAGTCCCCGCCCACCGGGCTCGATGGATGCTCCTGAGTTGTGAACCAGCCTCGGCCGAGGAATTGCACGACTTCGGGTCGGTGCTCCGGGTAGTGACCCCGGACGCACTTCAGGAGGCGGCCAAGGAGGCCGCCGGGGTGTTGGCGGCCAAGGATCCGACGGTGCTCCGAGCTGCTAAGGCATCGCTGAACGGCATCGACCCGGTAGACGTGAATCGGAGCTATCGCTTCGAGCAGGGTTTTACCTTCGAGTTGAACCTGGCTGGTGCCGGCGACGAGGCCCGGGAGGCGTTCCTACGCGGCGACCGGGACCCCGACGCGGTAGCCGATTG
>JAKURX010000083.1 GCA_022451505.1 Acidimicrobiales bacterium
CTCCTCGGAGCCGCCGTACCGGTCGGTCCGTTTATTCCAGGCCGGCGAGAGGAAGGTGTCCAGCAGGTAGCCGTGGCCGGCGTGGACCTCCAGGCCGTCGAGGCCAGCGGCCTGGACGCGACCAGCGGCGTCGGCGAACTTTCCCACCACGTCAGACAGGTCCTCAACCGTGGCCTCGGCGTAGGTGGGCATCTTGCCGCCGGTGAGGGCTGACATGGCTACCAGCTCGTCCATGGTCGTGTGGACCATGATCGACATCGGGTCGGTGTCAGGAAGCGGGAGGCTGGGCACCAGGCAGGGGCGGTCCTCGGCCGTGTCCACCCCAGAGATGCGACCATGGTGGTTGGCCTGGACGACCAACTTCGAACCGTGGGCGTGGACGGCTTCGCCTAGGCGCCGCAGCCCGGGGACCACCCCGTCGTGAGACAGGGCGGGCTGGTGACGGGCTGTGGCTCCGTGGGGGTAGGAAACAGCTGAGGTCTCCAGTACAAGCAGGCCGGCTCCTCCCCGGGACCGTTCCTCGTAGTGGGCCACCAGACGATCAGTGACCAACCCGTCCTCGCAGACGTTCTGGTCCATGGCCGGTAGGACGATCCGATTCCGTAGTTCCAGGGGGCCCACCCGGATGGGGGAGAGCAGGAGCGGATGGGAGGAGCCAGATGACATATCGGGAATTCTGCCTGACGACGGACCACCGAGGCTACGTGGCCCCGTGCGGATCAGGACCCGAGTTTCCTCAGGGACTTCTGGCGCCAACTCTCGGTAGTGTCCACGGCGTTGAACGTGAAGCAGTGGATCCCGGAGATTCCCAACTCGTCAGCCCGACAGGAGAGCGGGGCGATGAGCTTGTTCGGGTCATAGCCGCCGGGCGACAGTAGGCGGATCACTGATGCCCTGTTCTTTTTGAGGTAGCGGGCCGAGTGGCCTATGCCCAGCCGGATTGAGATGGCCAGCAACCTCGCCCGGTCGACGGCCCCCGGCACCCCGAGGTGGCATGGCAGGTCTACACCGGCGGCCCGACGACCTTCCAGCCAGTCACCGATGGTGTCGGCGTCGAAGCACATCTGGGTGGCCATGTAGCCCTCGAGACCGGCCTCCCGGATCAGCTCCTGCTTTTCGACCAGGGCGTCCACCAGAGCCCGGTCGGGGATGGTGGCGTGGCCGTCGGGGTAGGAACCGATACCCACTACGTCAACGTTGGGGCGGCGGTCCAGGAAGGAACGCAGGAAGCCAGCGGCGTCGGTGAACGGGCCCAGGGGGTCGGCGTCGCCACCGATGCAGAACACCGTCCGGATACCAAGGGTGTTCACTCGTTGGACGATTCGGTCTACGTGTCCCTCGTCCTCCACCATGCGGGCCGCGACGTGGGGGATCACCGTGAAACCCTTTTCGGCGTAGTCGGCGCATAGGTCCAGGGTGTCGTCGACCGTCTTAGCCGGTGAGCAGGTCACCGAGATGGTGGCGCCTGCCGGCAGGTGCTGTGACTGGTCGGCAAGGTTCTTGAGTGGGATCAGCTCGTAGGTCATGCCCTCGAGCAGCCGCTTCTGGACGGCCTTGTCGGCCTGGTTCCGGGTGACCACGCAGCCTCCCTTTCACATGTGAGCCGGCTCGGCGTGTGCCGACCGGTGGGTCCGTGGGGTTGGTCTCCGGCGACCCGGTTGACGGGGTCGGGGGAGGGTCAACTCAGGCCGACGATCTCACCGTTCTCGTCGATGTCAATGCCCATGGCGCCCGGCCGGGCGCCCAGCCCGGGCATCGTACGCATGTCGCCGCAGATCGGGTACACGAAGCCGGCGCCCACTGAGGCCCGGACCTCGCGAACGGGGAGCGTCCACCCAGTTGGGGCGCCCTTAAGGGCGGCGTTCGAACTGATCGACAGGTGCGTCTTGGCGATGCACACCGGCAGGTTGCCGAAGCCGTTGGCCTCGTACGTGTCGATCTGCTTGTTGGCCTGTGGCGAGAAATCCACGCCGTCGGCACCGTAGATCTTGTTGGCCACGGTGCGGATCTTGTCCCGGAGCGACATCTCGTCCGGATACAGGACCTGGAAGTCGCTGGGCTCGTCGGCCGCCTCGGCGACCGCCTCAGCCAGCTCGGCGGCTCCCGACCCGCCGTCGGCGAAGTGGGTGGTGATTGCCGACCGGGCGTTGAACTCGTTGGCGATCTCCTTGATGGCGTTGATGTCGACGTCGTGGTCGCCGGGGAACACGTTGATGGCCACTACCGGAGATACCCCATGGACCTGCATGTTCTCCAACTGCTTGCGAAGGTTGTCGCCTCCCTGGTGCACCTCGTCGGGGTTTTCGGCCAGCAGGGCCTCGGGCAGCGGCTTGCCGGCCACGATCTTGTGGTTGCCGGAGTGGGCTTTCAGGCCGCGGACGGTGGCCACCAGAACAGCGGCGTCGGGGGCGATGCCCGAATAGCGGCACTTGATGTTGAAGAACCGCTCGGCGCCCATGTCGGCGCCGAAGCCTGCCTCGGTGAGCAGGAAGTCACCGGTGTGGATACCGATCTGGTCGGCCACGATCGACGAGTTGCCGGTGGCGATGTTGCCGAACGGGCCGCAGTGGACCAGGGCGGGAGTGCCCTCCAGGGTCTGCATCAGGTTGGGCTTGATGGCTTCCTTGAGGATGACCGTCATCGAGCCGGCTACGCCGAGGTCCTCGGCGGTGACCGGAGTGCCCGCCTTGTCGTAGCCAACAACGATTCGGCCCATTCGTTGGCGCAGGTCGGCCAGCGAGGTGCACAGGGCGAGGGCCGCCATGACCTCGGAGGCGGCGGTGATGTCAAAGCCGGTCTCGCGGGGCACGCCGTCTAGCCGGCCGCCCAGGCCGACAACGATGTTGCGCAGCGCCCGCTCGTTGATGTCCATGACCCGCCGCCACGTGATGTTGTGGAGGTCCAGTCCCAGCTCGTTGCCGTGGAACAGGTGGGCGTCGAGCATGGCCGAGCACATGTTGTGGGCCGCCGTGACGGCGTGCATGTCTCCGGTTAGGTGGAGGTTGAACAGCTCCATGGGCACGACCTGGCTGTAGCCGCCGCCGGCCGCCCCGCCCTTGATCCCAAAGGTCGGGCCCATCGAGGGCTGGCGGATGGCGATGGTGGCCTTCTTCCCGATATGGCTGAAGCCCTGGCCGAGGCCGACGGTCGTCGTGGTCTTGCCCTCGCCCAGGGGTGTGGGGGTGATGGCTGAGACGACCACGTACCGGGCCTTTGGGCGGTCGGCCATCCGTCCGATGGCGTCCAACTTGATCTTGGCCGCGCCCTCGCCGTAGGGCTCTAGGCAGTCGGTCGGGATCCCGGCCTCCGACGCAATGTCGGTGAGGGGGCGCAGTTCGGCGCCTCGGGCAATTTCCAGGTCGGAGGGGAACGACATTGTTCTCTTCTCTGTCTCTATATCTTCCGGGTTCCGGTCCGGTACCCGCGGGTGCGGGCCGGAGAGCGTGACGCGGGCAGGCTGACGTGCCCGGGACGGCGTGAGTGTACTCAGGTGAGGCGTAGGGTTCTACTGAGTGGAAAGAACCACCAATGGTAGGAAACCCCATCCGCTGAGGTATCGGGACTTACGGGCTCACCCGAACTCGTCGGGGATGACCTCCTTGCGGCGGGCGATGAAGTCCAGCATCGCCTCGTCGGCCGACTCGTCGAGTGGCGGAGCCTCATAGTCGTCCAGCATCTTCTTCCAGATGCCATTGGCCCGTTGGGCGGCGTCGAGGCTCCCGTCTTCCTCCCACTGTTCGAAGGAGTCGTTGTTGGCCACCTCGGATCGGGCGAAGGCCGTCTCGAAGTTGGCCAGCGTGTGGGCCGTGCCCAGGAAGTGCCCCCCGGGGCTCACCTCGCCGATGGCACTCATGGCCTGCCCGTTCTCCGAGAGGTCAACACCGTTGACGAAGGTGGCGGCCAGGTTGCACTGGTCGGCGTCAATGATGAACTTCTCGTAGCCCATAGCCAAGCCGCCCTCCAGCCAGCCCGCTGAGTGGAGCATGAAGTTCACCCCGGCAAGCAGGGAGGGGAGGAAGGTGGCCATGGACTCCGCGGCGGCCTGGGCGTCGGGGATCTTGGAGGCGCAGAGGTTGCCCCCCGAACGGAACGGCACACCGAGGCGTCGGGCCAGGGCTGCGACCGTGTACAGGACCAGGGCCGGTTCCGGCGTTCCGAACGTCGGGGCACCGGTCTGCATCGACATCGAGCTTGCGAACGAACCGAATACCATCGGCGCCCCGGGGTTCACCAACTGGACGAACGTCATGCCCGCCAGGGCCTCGGCCAGGGTCTGTGCCGCAACGCCGGCCACCGTCACGGGTGCCATGGCTCCGGCCAGGATGAAGGGGCTGATCATGGTGGCCTGGTTGGATCGGGCGTACGTCTCGGCGGCTCCCAGCATGGTGGCGTCCCAGGACATGGGCGAGGAGGCGTTGATGAGGCTCGTCATCACGGTGTTCTGGCGGACGAACTCTTCGCCGAACACGAACCCGGCCAGGTCGACGGAGTCCTGGGCTCTCTCGGCCGCGGTGACCGAGCCCATGAACGGCTTATCGCTGTAACGGAGGTGGGAGTACACCATGTCTAGGTGCCGATTGGAGACCGGGACGTCCACCGGTTCGACGATCGTGCCGCCCGAGTGGTGGAGGCCGGGGCTTAGGTAGGCCAGTTTCACGAAGTTGCGGAAGTCCTCCAGAGTGGCGTACCGGCGACCCTCGTCGATGTCGTGGACGAACGGGGAACCGTAGGCGGGTACGAGGACGGTGGCGGCGCCCCCCACCTGGACGTTGCGGACCGGGTTGCGGGCGTGCTGGGTGTAGGTCGCTGGTGCCGAAGACTGGATGATCTGTCGGCACATGCCGCGGGGGAACCGCACCCGTTCCCCGTCCACGTCGGCCCCGGCGTCGGCCAGCAGGGTGAGGGCCGACGGGTAGTCGCGGAAGTCGATGCCCATCTCGGCGAGGATCGTGTCGGCATTGTGCTCGATGGTCTCGAGTCCCTCGACGGAGAGCACCTCGAACGGGGCCATGGTCCGGGTCAGGAACGTACGGACCTCGGTCGAGGCCTCCGCCCTGAGTGCCTGTCGGGCTGCGCTACCGCCGCTACGGCGGCCTCGTGGTGCATTGCTCATGCGCTGGATTCCTCTCCCGTGGCGGCTCTGCGACGGCGTCGTCCGGACCGTTCAGGTCCGGTTGTGGATATGGCGGGTCGTTGCGGGAGCGTGATGCACGTCGACAGCCGGGGGTAGTCGGCGGTGCGGTGGGGGATAGCCATGGCATCCACGAAGTGTGCCTGGAAGGAGGGCTCGAGGGCTGTTTCGATCTTCTCGATACGGTCCACCACCTCCTGGATCTCGGTCCGGGCTCCGGCCGAGAGCAGGGCAATGACCGCCCCGGCGCCCGCCGCGTTGCCGATGCTGACAACCCGGTCGGGCTCGCAGTCCGGGACAAGGCCGAGGACGGTGGCGCGGACAGTGTCGATGTGGCTGCCGAAGGCCCCGGCCAGGCCGATCTGGTCTACCTCGTCCACCCCCAGGTGGTCCATCAGGAGCCGAATGCCGGCGTAAAGGGCGGCTTTGGCCAGCTGGATGGCCCGGACGTCGTTCTGGGTCACAAGGATCCCGCTGTCGTCGTCGCCGCCGTCCGGGTCGTGCAGGACATAGGAGAGGGTCCGCCCGTCGGCAACCAGGCGTCGAGACGGCCTGGTACCCGGGCCGCCGATCACGCCGTCGGCATTCATGAGTCCGGCCAGCCACAGCTCGGCCACCACCTCGATAATCCCGGACCCGCAGATCCCAGTCACCCCGGTGTCGGCTACCGCCTCGTCGAAGCCCGCCTCGTCGGACCACGGCTCGGCGCCGATTACCCGGAACCGGGGCTCGCCGGTATCCGGGTCGATACGGACCCGCTCGATGGCTCCCGGGGTAGCCCGTTGACCAGCGCTGACCTGGGCCCCCTCGAAGGCCGGGCCGGTGGGGCTAGAGGCGGCCAGTATCCGCCCGTTGCCGGCCAGGACAATCTCAGCGTTGGTTCCGACGTCGACGACCAGGCGGACGTCGTCGGCCGTGTGGGGGCGTGAGGCCAGGACTACAGCGGCCGTATCAGCCCCCACGTGTCCGGCGATACACGGCAGGACGTGGACCCGGGTACAGGCGTGCGCCTCCAGATTGAGGTCGGCCGCCGGGACGTCAAGGGCGTCCTCCACAGCGAGAGTGAACGGGGCCTGGCCCAGCGGCGTCGGGTCCAGGCCCAAGAACAGGTGGTGCATGATCGGGTTGCCGACCAGCACCATCTCCAGCACCTCATCTCGCTCGGCTTCCCCCTGGAGGCAGAGGTCGGCCAGCAGGTCGTCCAGGGCGCCGCGGACGGCGGTAGTCAGCTCGGCCTCGCCACCCGGGTTCATCATCACGTAGGAGACCCGGCTCATGAGGTCCTCGCCGAACCGGATCTGCGGGTTCATGATTCCTGCTGTGGCCAGTACGGCGCCGGTTGCCAGGTCGCAGAGGTGGCCGGCGATCGTCGTGGAGCCCACGTCCACGGCCACGCCCAGGGCACGGTCCCGCAGGCCCGGCCAGACGGCTACCACGCGGTGGCCATCCCGGATAGCCGCTGTCACCGTGCCAGGTCCATCGGTCGACCCGTCGGCCAGGCTGTCGGCCACCCTGTCGTCGAGAGTGAGGCCTCCGAGGCCCCACTGGTCGGCCAAGGCGTCGAGCAGTCGACGATCAGGACGGTCCCCGATGGCTCCGGCCGGCGGGGAGACCTCGATCAGGCGGAGGACCAGAACCGGGTCCAGTGCCAGGTCGCCCAGGTCCACATCCTTGCGGACGACCTGCCGATGGACTTGGCTCTCGGCAGGGACGTCGACCACCAAGTCGCCGGATACAGCGGCGGCACAACCCAACCGTCGGGATTCCGTCAGGGGCCGACGGCCCCGATAGTCCTGCTCGACAGCTCCGCGGGGCGACACGTGGTCCTCCACGACGGTGATGCCGTGCTTAGCAAACTCACCGAAGGTGGGCGTCACCTGGCAGCGCCCGCAGATCCCGCGGCCTCCGCAGACCGAGTCGAGATCCACCCCCAGCCGCCGGGCGGCGTCCAGCAGGGTGGTACCGGCGGCGAACGATCCCCTTAGACCCGAGGGCGTGAAGACGACGAGGTGGTCGTCGGCTCCGGTCATGGGATCATGCCGATCGGTAGTTCAGGCTTGCGCCCGGGCGCGGCGACCGCCCCGGCGCTCGCGGGTGCCGACGGCTTCGGGGTCCCGGTGGTGGCGAATCCAGGAGGCGCAGTTGGTGTCGGCGCCGGTGAGAATATCGGCGGCCTGAACCCGCACCCGCACCTCACCGTGCAGGGGGTTCATGATGGCCGACGTCATGCCGTGGCTGATCGACATGGCCAGGAACGTGCCGGTTACGGCGTGCCGGTTGGGGAGCCCGAAGCTCACGTTGGACGCACCACAGGTCGTGTTGACCCTGAGCTCCTCGCGGAGGCGTCGGACCAGCGTGAAGACCTGTTGGCCGGCCGATCCCATGGCGCCTATCGGCATGACCAGGGGGTCCACCACCACGTCGGCGGCCGGGATTCCGTAGTCGGCGGCCCGCTGCACGATCTTGCGGGCCACCTCGAAGCGCACGTCGGGGTCCTCGGAGATCCCGGAGTCGTCGTTGGAGATGGCCACCACGGCAGCGCCGGCCTTTGCCACCAGCGGCAGGACCCGTTCCAGCACCTCGTCCTCGCCGGTCACCGAGTTGACCAGGGGCTTGCCCTGGTACACGGCGATGCCGGCCTCCAGGGCCTCGATGATCGACGAGTCGATACTCAAAGGCACGTCGGTCACCGACTGTACGAGCTGGATGGCCCGAGCTAGCAGGGCTGGTTCGTCGGCCAGCGGGATTCCCGCGTTG
>JAKURX010000084.1 GCA_022451505.1 Acidimicrobiales bacterium
GACCGGGTAGAGCGTTCTGAACCCGAGACCCTGGAAGTACTGGGATCGGGACAAAACGAGCCCCTGGTCACCACCAAACTCGCCGGTCGACGCGGTCGGCGCAGCGACGAGGACGGGCCGCGCGGGCGAACCGGCCGCAAGGATCGGCGACCACGACGCGACGACGGCGAGAAGCGCGACACCGACAAGGGTGCCGGCCGAAGGGGCCGTCCGGACCGACGCTCACCGGCTCGACCCGACACCGAGGCAAAGCCTCGCGCCCGACGCCTGCGCCCGAAGCGAACACACCGCAAAGCCGCCATTGCCGCCCTGCCCGAGGACCAGCAACCCCTCGCACGGATCCTTGTCCGCGACGGTGTACCTGGTGTGCGTTCGGTGATCGAGATGCAGAACGCGGCGGCCGAGAACGTCGGCGAGCCGGGGATCCCCGCAGATCTGCTCCTCAAGTTGGCTGAACGGATCCACCCCAGCCTGCGGACCGCTGACTGGCGTGACCGAGCCGAATCCGCCCTTGCCGGGATTGATGACATCGACCTGCGCGACATCCGATCTGTTGTGGTGGCCGCCGAGACTGCGGCCCGGGGTCCCGAAGACCGCGAGCTAGCCGACCGTCTAAGGGAGGCCCTCACGGCACGTGTCGATCGTGAGCACACGGCGTGGATCGGCGAGGTCACCTCTGCCCTGGGCGAGGACCGTGTCGTACGTGCCCTAAGGCTAAGTTCCAGACCCCCGAAGGCTGGGGCTCCCCTACCCAGCCCGATTCTTGACCGCCTGGCTACCGCTGCTGAAGCCAGCCTGACCAGTGATACCGGGCAGGACCGGTGGGCCACCGTGCTCGACGCCGTGGCCCTCTCCCCCGTCCATCAGCGGGTCACCCCGGCTGGATTGCCGATCGAGCCCACCGAACAACTCCTAGACGTTGTAAAGCGGGTCTCGATGAGCGTGCCGTCTATCGCCGCGTCGTTCGGCGTCGAACCCACGCCACCACGACGAGGACGACGCGGCCGGCCCCGATCCTGAACGCCGATCCAGAGGCCCGACAGGTCGCTGGATAGGGTCGTTCCATGCCTGTTACCTACGACACCATGGGCCGGGTGGCCATCCTCACCTTGGACCGCCCCGAAGCCCGCAACGCGATTAACCAGGAGATGGCCGACGCCATCGAGGCAGCCATCGACCGCTTCGAGGAGGACGACGGTGTCTGGATCGCCGTCCTTGCCGGTAACGGACCGGCCTTCTGCGCAGGGGCCGACCTCAAGGCCGTGGCTTCCGGTGCAGCTGGCCTTTCCACGGAACGAGGCGGCTTCGCTGGAATCGTTCGGAGAGAGCGCGCCAAGCCTCTGATTGCCGCCGTGGAGGGCCCAGCCCTGGCTGGCGGCACCGAGATCGTCCTCTCGTGCGACCTGGTGGTCGCCGGAGCTGAGGCCCGCTTCGGGCTCCCTGAGGTCCGAAGTTCCCTCGTGGCCAACGCGGGGGGACTCTTCCGGCTGCCGCGGGCCATCCCCCGCAACATCGCCATGGAACTGATCCTCACCGGAGGGGCCCTTCCCGCCGACCGCGCCTACCAACTCGGCCTGGTTAACAGGCTTGTAGACGCTGGAAGCGCCCTAGATGCCGCTTGCGCCCTGGCCGAGGAGGTCAACGTCAACGCCCCGATCGCCGTTAGAGCGTCCCGCCGAATCTTTCTGGCGACCCAGTTCCTCACCGACGACGAGGGCTTCGAGGTGAGTGCCCGTGAGTCCCGTGTGGTTTTCCGATCGGAAGACTTCCAGGAAGGTCCCCGGGCCTTCATCGAGAAGCGCCCGCCCCGATGGGCCGGCCGCTGACCGCCTACTCCAGTCGGGAAGGGTCAGCCGTCCAGCGGGAGAAGGTATTCGGGAACCAGGTCGTGCTCGGTGAGAAAAGCCCCCAGGCCATCGGCCAGTTGCAGGGCACCTACCTTCGCCAGGGGGAACCACACCGCTTCGTCGGCATCTGAGCCGGGCACCGGGGGGCCGTCGTCCAAGACGGTTACCTGAAAGTCCACGATCACGAGGTGGTGCTCAGCCGACATCTGTTCCACCCAGCCAATCACCGGACCGCAGACCGCCACCAGGCCAGTTTCTTCTCGGAACTCCCTGACCACCGCGGCCACCATGGCTTCTCCGGCCTCTACACGTCCGCCGGGGAGAGACCACCGGCCCTGCCCGGGGTCGGTACCTCGTCGAACTAGCAGTAGGTGGTCGCCGTCCAGGGCCACGGCTCCGACGCACAGTTCCGGTCGCCCGACGCTCACCGGTCGTCGAGCCAGCGGTGCACCATGATCGACCGGGCCACCATCCCGTGGGTCTCGAAGAAGTTCTTCGTTGCCCGGTCGCCGGGAAGGGCCACCGACTGAATGGCTCGAGCTCCACGCTCCCGAGCCACAGCAAGAAGGCCGTCCAACAACGCCTCCCCCACCCCCACCGACCGAGCCGGCGGGTCAACGTAGACCTCTTCCACTACGGCGTGACCGGTTCCGTCGGGGGCCGTTCCCACCACCATGAGGCCGTACCCGACCACCGCCTCGTCCAACGCCCCCACCAGCACCACCGTTTCGGGATCCTTGAGGGCTGCGGCCATTCGGGCGCCGGGATCGTTCCGATGTGGATCCAACCGATCCGCTACGTCCCCACCCTTCTTGTCCTGCAGGTCGCGCCGCGCCGCCACGGCCAGAGAGGAAAGTACCTCCAGGTCGGAGGGGACGGCCTGGCGGGCGGACTCCTCCATCAGCATCGACCCCCGTTTAGGAGATTGGTCCTCCGCAATGGCCACACTCGCCCATTTCGGCCACCGTCTTGGCCTGGACGAGTAAGAAACAATGAGGGCAGTGGATCTCCGTCTCCTGCCGTTCGACCAGGCCGGCCGGAGAGGGTGCCTTCGGGGGCACTCCTTCGTCTTCCTCGTCATCGTCGTCGTCGCTGGCGGCGATCCGGTCCTTCAGGATGGCGTCGAGGTCCGCCTCTACCTCGTCTGGGTCGGGCTCGTCTTCCTCTTCGTCTCCAGTCGCATCGGCGGGACGGGCCCCGCCTTCATCCTCATCCTCATCCTCAGCCGCAGCCTCCGCTGTGTCGGCTTCCTCTTCGCCGAACGGCTCTTCGGGTCCACCGTCCTCGATCTCGCCTTCCGCAGGGTCGCCCGTGAACCCCTCGTCGGTCATCTCGTCGGGTACGTCGTCGCTCATCAGATCCTCAGACACGGGCACTTGTAAGGTCGCGGCGGGATCATAGACACCTTCCCGACCCTTTCACGCCACTTAGGGCGTTGTGGTCAGGCGCTCCCGTGGGCCAGCCGCTTCTGTTCGGCTCGGCGCTCAGCCTCCAGCCGTTCAAGTTCCGGCTCGGTGGTGTGATCCACGTACGACATCATCTCCGCGACAGCGTGGTGACCGGCTACGTCGGCAATGAGCCGATGCATCTGCTGGGCGATCTGCCGGTAGGAGGGATGGCCCTGTGGTGTGGAGCGCAGTTCCAGTACGTGCATGGCTTCGCGGGCATTCATGTGCATCAAGTAGCGGACTCGGTAGGCCAGGGCCACGGCGTACGGCGCCTGCTCCGGGAAGGGTCCTCGGAGGGCCTCATGCAAGTCGCGGGACCGCTCCATCGCGGCGTCGAACCGGCCTCCTACGCCAGCCTCGTCCACCTCCGGCGGGCGGACGAAACCGTGGTCGCAGGAGAGGCGCTGCCAGTCCAGGGTCAGCATCCTGTGCCGCTGCATGTCCCGGAAGGCGCCATAGTCCGAGAGGATGTCGAATCGGTACGTCGGACGCTCTAGGGCCCGCCCCGGGCGGTGACGGCGGTTTCCCCGGTCTCCCACAAAGGCCCGAAGCACCGAGAGGCGCTCATCGACACTCATCCCCCGGACCTTGGCCTCCACCTCCCGGTCCGACCGATTGGTAACTGGGTAAAGGGCGGCGGCCACCAGTTTCACCTCGCCGTCCGGGTCAAAGTCGGTGAGATCCACGACCGGGGACCCGGCCACCGGGTCGCCCTCGGCAAACAGGTCCTCGGCCAAGTCCTCCAAGCGCTCTCGGACGTCCGCTCCGTAGCGACCCACTTCTTCGCCTCGGTCCGGCAGGTCCACCCGCTTGAGAAAGGATGGGATCACCTTGCGTAGTTCGGCAAGGATCATCTCGGCATAACTGCGAGCCTCGGGCAGCGGGTGGGCCCGCATGCGGATGAGGAGCGCCTCGTAAGCCTGTCCCGTCCCGTAGATCCCTACATTTGACAGCGAGGCCGCTGGGAGCACGCCGCGGACGGCGTCGAACGCCTTGGCGGCCACGGCCTGGCGGTAGACGAAGTCGGAGTCGCCCTCCGCCTTGGGCACCCGGATACGGAAATGGTCGGTCATGTCCCGGACGAGGTCGGCGTAAACCTCGAACAGGCGGTCCATGTCTGAGATGTAGCGGGCACCCAGCGACGAGGACAGAACCTCCGGATCCCGGTAATAGCGAAACCGTCCTCCAAGCCGGGAGTCGTACGCGATGTAGCGGGTGGACTGCTCGAGATAGGCCATCAGCCGGCCCCACTCGAGGATCTTGGTGAGGATGTTGGAGGCTTGCTCGCAGGCCAGGTGCACGCCCCCCAGCTGGGCCACGCTGTCGTCGCCGTATTCGAAAAAGACCCTGTCGTAAAGTTCTTCAGCCCGCCGGAGACCCACCGTGGCGTCGATGGACTCGTCGCCCGACACGTCTAGCTCACCGACAAACTCCTCCAAGAACAGCCGGCGGAGGCTCCTGTCGGAACGCGAGTACCGGGCGAAGAGCGCCCCCTTGACGACCTCGGGCAGGTTCACCAGGGCGAACACCGGCTGGTCCAGGTTGGTGAAATACCGGCGGAGGACGTCAGCCTCCTCGCTGCTGAACTCCTCGGTGGCGTACGGCGTCACGGGCGCCGAACCTACGCCGTGGCCAGTCACTCGGCGCGGACGTCCCGTGCCACCTTCATCTGCTCCCGTGCAGCCTCAAGAACCGAGGGGTCGGTCCAGCAATCAACCACGGTCATGGCCATCGCCTTGGCCCCGTCCAGGACCGCACGGTCGGCCTCCTCCTCTGCAGCAAAGGCGGCGAAGGCCTCCGTGTGGATGGCCGTACCCAACGGCGCGACCTTGATCATCGGGTGAATGGCCGGCACAAGCTGACTGACGTTGCCCATGTCGGTGCTCCCCGCTACCTGATGTTGCGTGGTGGGGTGCACCGTTCGACCCAAGGTTGCCGCATTGGCCGAATACCGTTCCAGGAGGCTGCGGTTGTCGAATACCTCGTGGTAGCCGGGCTCGATCCAGTTCAGGTCCATGGTGCAGCCCGCGGCTGCCGTGCCGGCTTCCAGACAGGCCTCCAGACGCGGCTTTAGCATCTCTAGACGGGTCAAGCTTGGCGACCGGACGTACCAGGTGGCCGCTGCCCGACGGGGGACGATGTTCGCCTTGTCGCCACCGTCGGTGATGATTCCGTGGATCCGCTCATCGGGAGCGATGTGTTGCCGAAGGGCAGCTACGTTCACATACCCGAGCACGGCGGCGTCCAATGCATTACGGCCTCGTTCCGGCGCCGCCGCAGCATGGGCCGCTAGACCGTGGTACGTCACCCGCGCCTGCTGAATGGCGAGGCTGGTAATGGTCTCCAGATCGGCGTCGGCCGGATGCACCATCATGGCGGCGTCAACGTCTTGGAACGCGCCCCGATTCATCATCAAGACTTTGCCCCCGCCTCCCTCCTCGGCCGGGGTTCCAAGGATTCGGACCCGTCCACCGAGTTCGTCGGCCACGGCTGCCGCGGCCAGGCCGGCACCCAGCCCGGCAGTCGCGATGACGTTGTGTCCGCACGCGTGGCCAATACCGGGCAAAGCGTCATATTCGCAGAGAACGGCGACCACTGGTCCCTCGGTGCCCGCCGACCCCTCGAAAGCTGTGTCCAGGTCGTAGGCCGACCGGATCACGTCCACCCCGTTGTCAGCCAGGACACCGGTCAGCAACTCGTGGGCCCGATGTTCCTCGAAGGCCAACTCGGGTTCGGCGTGGATCGCGTGCGAGGTGGCCACCAGGACGTCGGCCAACTCGTCAACCCGATCGCAGACCCGTTGGCGGGCTGCCTCAACAAGCGCTGCGGCCTCCCCTCCCATACCTCGGACCCTACCGGAGCGTCCCTCCACTCTTAGACCGGTCAAACCACCACCTGGAGAGCCTCGGCCTCCACTCTGACGCTGAAGTCCCGAAACCGACCGATCGACTGGCCATCGAGCCGGACAGGAACCGACCGGTCGAAGGAGTGCTGGATGGCGGATACCCGGTCGTACCTGATCCCCGGGTGCGGTACGTGGTCACCGCGGGGCAGTCGCCGTCGGGCAGCCACCCATGCCAGGCCGCTCAGGTCGGCGTCGAGGATGTCCAGAAGGCCGTCCCCCGGGTGGGCTCTCGGTGCCAGGTTCCATCGACCATGGTGTGCCGCGTTGGCTACCACCCACCAGCGTCCCGGGCGCAACTGTGGTCGGGCCACCAGGTGAGCGCAGAACCAGTGAATCTTGCCGTCCAGGAGGGCTGCTGCGAGGTCCACGGTGAGCCTCGTGCCTGAGCCTCCGGGTCTCGCCGCTCCCGTCCCTCCGAGCGTGCGACACAAGTCCCCTCCGGCCAGCACAACCACCGGAAGGTCTCGGCCGCCCCGACGGGCCTCGGTCACCAGGTCGCTGGCTTCGGCATCCGATCCGACCACAACGGCGTCGTCGGGCACTGGTCCCGGCCCTCCCCAATCGCGTCCCCGCTCGACGTTCACGGCCCGTCCATCCCGTCCACGCTGCCCGGCCGGCCTATGGCGAGGGCCACTACTCCACGGTCGAGGCACCGGCCCGCTTCCTCGGCTGCCGCGACCAGGAGGGGTGGGGCCACCTTGGCCAACTGTCTCATCAAGTCAGCAACTAGGCGAACGTTACGAACGAACTCGCCGCCGGTCAGGGTGCCATCCAGGACCTCGGCCAACTCTCCTCCGCTCGCCCAGGCGTGGATCACATGGGCAAAGCCCGGGTCCGGAGGTTCGGCCGGCTCCAACCCTTCCTCTCGTTCAGCAGATGCAACCCCGGTGGCCAGGGCGCATATCCCCTTGAACCGTTCCGGGAAGGCGCCACCCAGTTGAATCGACGATGGCTCGCCGGGCCCACGCTTTCGGTAGGACAGGCAGGACACCACGGCCGACAGCATGGCCGGATCGAGGCCCTCCAGGAGCCCGGAGTCAAGAGATTCCACTACCAGGAGGTCGGCCTCGTTGTGGATGGCGGCCAGCGGAAGGCCCCGGTCCTGCAGTGACCACCCGTCAGCCATCCCCCTGGCCTCCAGGACGCGCAGGGCAGCTTCCATCCGTTCCCAGAGGTTGGCGGCCGCTGGTCGGGAGCTCCGCTGTCGGGATGGTGGTGTTCTCCTCTCGGCGGCCTGGTGAACAGCAGCGCCCTGCCGATCGAGTTGGAACTGGGCGAATGACCGCGACAGGAGGTCAGCGGCTTCGGACCTGGTTCTCCCCAGGATCAGGTTGGCCACCATGTTGTAAGTCGGCCGGAAAGCCGATCGGAGGACGAAGTCACGGCTGCCCGCCAGGCCGGCTACTCGCTCGAAGGCAACGAAGGGCGACCAGCAGACCAGCGCGTGACCCTCGTCATCGAGGCCTCGGCGCCCGGCTCGGCCCGTTAGCTGGGTGAACTGCCCCGGCGTGAGGACCTGGTGGGTCTGGCCGGTGAACTTGGTGAGACGGTCGATGACCACCGCTCGGGCCGGGAGGTTCACCCCCAGTGGGAGGGTTTCTGTGGCGTACACGATCTTCAGGAGGCCGGCGGCGAACAGCTCCTCCGTCAGCTCTTTGAACGCCGGAACCAGCCCGGCA
>JAKURX010000085.1 GCA_022451505.1 Acidimicrobiales bacterium
CCTGGCCGGACTGGCCCGGACGGCTCGGGAGATTGGCGAGAAGGACGAGGAGGATCGCTGCGAACTCTTTCTGCGCCAGCTAGATCCGGACTGGCCGGACGTGGATCCCCCCTTGAACGGTCCGAACTGAGCGGGCTTCGTGAACGCTCTACCTGAGACCCTGACCGGTGGAGCGGTACTGGCCGGAGGGGCCAGCAGTCGTATGGGTAGCGACAAGGCTCTCCTGGTTGTGGGCGGACGCCCCCTTGTGGTCGGCGTTGCCGATGCCCTGACCGGGGCCTTGGGAGTAGAAGCGGTGGTGGTCGGCGGGGATGAGGACCGCCTCCGAGACCTTGGCTTGGAGGTGCTACCCGATAGGGCTCCGGGGGCCGGGCCGCTAGGGGGAATCCTGACCGCCCTCCTCCACCACCGGGAGCGGTTTGACCAGGTGGTGGTCCTGTCGTGTGATCTACCCGAGCCCTCGCCGGAAAGCATCCGGGCAGTGGCCGAAACGGCCTCCGATGAGGACGCCATCGCCGTCCCGGTCCTCAGAGGCCGGCGGCAATGGATGCATGCCGCCTGGCCGATCGCCGTCCTTCCGGCCCTGGAGGAGATCTTCCAGAGAGGAGAGCGGGCGCCCCACCGGGCGGTCGCTGACCTCGCCGTGGTGGAGGTCGACGGGTTGGATCCCCGCAGCCTGCGTGACATTGACCGTCTTGAGGACCTCGACGGGGAGCCACCGGCTGGCCGGTAGGGTTCCGGCCGCACGAAAGATGGCTGGTGGAAGAGGAGCCGTGGACGTACCCGAGATCGATGTCGACGAGTTGGAACGACGGCTGGACGAGGGTGCGATTCTGATCGACGTCCGGGAGCCTGACGAGTGGGTCGAGGTCCGGGTGCCGGGCGGGTGCCTGATCCCGCTGCAGAACGTTCCCGAGCGACTAGCCGAGATCCCCGAGGAGGGAACCGTCTACGTCATTTGCGCCCTAGGAGGTCGGAGCCGTACAGCTGCCGAGTTCCTCCGCGAGCAGGGCCGGGATGCCGTAAACGTCTTCGGTGGGACCACAGCCTGGGTGGATGCCGATCTTCCGACCGAGGCGGGTGAGCCGGCCTGAAGCGGCGGCCCTCCCCCGAGTACCGCCTGGTCACGAGCCAGGGCGACCTCGTCGACCTCCTGGAGGTCCTGGGAGCACAGCCCCGGATCGCTGTGGATACCGAGTTCCACCGCGAGAAGACCTACTTCCCAAAGGTGGCCCTGGTGCAGGTGGCCTGGGAGGGGGGCCTGGTCCTGATCGACCCGCTGGAGGTAGACCTTGCCCCCCTGGCCGACCTCTTGGAGTCGGACGTGGTAGTGGTCATGCACGCCGCAGGCCAGGACCTCGAGGTGTTCGACCGGGTTTGTGGGACGGCGCCACGCCACCTGTTCGACACCCAGGTAGCGGCTGGCTTCACCGGGCTGTCTTCACCCTCTCTCACCACTCTGCACGAGCGTGAGTTGGGCTTCCACCTACCCAAGGGTGATCGGTTGACCGACTGGTTGGCTCGTCCGCTGACCGCCTCACAACTCGAATACGCCGCGTCTGACGTGGCCCATCTCCTGGAGATCCACGACCGGCTGGTTCGGCGCCTCGACGCCGACGGGCGTCTCGCCTGGGCGGAACAGGAGTGCCGGGAGATGCTGGCCCGCGAACACGGCCGGCGAAACCCCGACGATGCCTGGCAACGGATCAAGGAGGCCCGCCAACTCCGCGGGTCGGCGCGTGACGTGGCCCGATCGGTGGCCGCATGGCGGGAACGTCGTGCGGCACAGGTGGACATTCCGGTTCGCCACGTGTTGCCCGATCTGGGTTTGGTTGCCGTCGCCCAACGCGCTCCGAAGGAGGTTGAGGATCTGCGAGGGATTCGAGGGTTAGACGGACGTCACCACAAGGGAGCGGTGGCAAGCGGAATCATCGAGGCGGTGGCCGCGGCTGGGAATCTGCCGCCCCTCCAGCCTGACCTCCCGCGGCGAAACGGAGGAGCCGATATCCGGGCGGGCGTGACGCTGGTTTCAGCTTGGGTCTCGCAACTGTCGCGGGACCTTGACCTGGATCCGGCCTTGGTGGGGACCCGGAGCGATATTGAGGCGCTGGTTCGGGGCGACGACGATGCCCGGATGTCCACCGGTTGGCGCCACCAGGTGGTCGGTGGTGAGGTGGGCGACCTCCTAAGTGGCCGTGCCGCACTGGCCTTCGACGGACGGGGCGGCCTGATCTTGGAGTCCCGAGGCACCTGAGGCCCGCCGACCCGTGTTCGGGTGGTGTCATCGGTAGGATGGATCGCTGATCGCTGATGACGTCCGACCGGGAGGGCCACGGTGAAGAAGGGCCGACATCGCCGCTACGAAGAGGCGCGTGCGCTGAAGCAGAATCAGGACCTCGACTTAGACTCGATCTTCGACAGCCTGAACGTCGACGAGCCGGACGCCAACGGGGAATCTCCCGCGTTCACTGCCTGGTCCGACGAGTTCGAAGAGGATGAGGTGCTCGAGGAGACCGCCGAGTCGGCCTGATCATCCGGACGGCAGAACGGGTCCGACCCGGTCATCCACCCGTCTCGTCGAGGATCTCGTCCAACTTGAGGATGTCGTCGGCCGACAAGGTGCCGATGAATCTGTCTTCGGAATCGATGACGGCCAGGACGTCCACGTCGGCCTGCTCCATGGCCGCGACGGCGTCGCGGAGCGACCACGTCGGCCGAGCCGCCAGAGGGTCTGGCGACAGCAGCGTGCCGACCTCCGTGTCGTCCCATGTGGACCGTTCCAAGGCAGACACCTCGGAGAGGCTGATCATCCCGAGGTAGGAGGTCCCGTCTACCACGGCCACCGACCGCTCTCGCCGGCCCAGGACGTGCAAGTACATGAACTCGGCGACTGTCGCGTCGGGGGGCACCGTCAACACATCAGTGTCCAGGGCCGAGGTCACCGGGAGTGTGAACCGTCTTTCTAGGTGGCCCAGCCTGACGCTGTGCTGGTGTTCGGCGACCGACGACTTCCCAGCTACCAGCTGACTGACCGCCGCGGCCACCAGAGCGGGGACAACAAAGGAACCGCCGGTCGACTCGGCCACGAACATCACGGCCGAGATGGGTGCCCGGTACCCAGCACCAAGGAAGGCAGCCAGTCCGAGTGTCGGGTAGAGACCTGGGCGGTCGGCGTTGAGCAGCTGTCCGGTGAACTGTCCCAGGATCACTCCCTGGACGGCCAGGGGGATGAACAGACCCCCCACGCCTCCGGCGGCCAGGGTGACGATGGTGGCGGCGATCCGGAGTCCGAAGAGTAGGGCGATGAGGCCCAGCCCGTTGGCTGGATGGACGACCCACGCCATGGCTTCGAAGCCGGGTCCGATGGTCAGTGGGGCGTCGAACATCAGGTCGGCCACTATGGCCAGGCCGGCCAGGGAGGCGCCGCCGATCAGTACCCGGGCCACAAAGTGGTCGGTTCTGGCCTGCGTCTTGGCCCACCGGACTAGCCAGGCCATGGTCCGCCCACCCAAGCCGGCCAAGATGCCCAGAAGAAGGGCGCCGAAGACGTCAGCTACCTCCACGGCCGTGAACAACGATGCCAGGTCGGCTGCCTCGAACCACACCATCTTGTCGTCCGAGGCCAGGGACAACTGCTTGACGTTCAGGCCGATTCGGTTCCCTGGGTCATTCAGGAACGGGATAACGGCCTCATGTCCGATCAGATTGACGTAGGTCACGTAGCTGGTGGCCGAGGCTAGGAGGGAGGGGAGGAGGGCTCTGCGGTTGACGTCGTCGCGGTACGGGGCTTCGAGGGCGAAGAGGACGCCGGTTGCCGGGGCCTTGAACACGGCGGCCACGCCGGCTGCCGCACCGGCCGTGAGCAGGATCCGGATGTCCTCACGTCGGAGCCAGCGGCGGAACCGATCTCGCATGGCTAGACCTACGGTGGACCCGGCGTAGATTGAGGGACCCTCCAGGCCCAGGGACCCGCCCAGCCCGATGGTGGCCAGGCCAGCTAGCAGTTTCACTGGCAGGTCCCGTAGGGGAAGCCGGGGGTTTCGTTCGTGGAAGGCTCGGTTGAATTCGTCCGACGTGGCCGCGGACAGGCCACGGCCCAGGTACCGGAGGACTGCCGTAGCCAAGATGAGCCCCACGGCGGGGGCCAAAGCCACCTGCCATAACGGCCGCTTGAGTACCGCGTCCAGGAGCACGGAGGCTGAGAGATACTCGAAGCCGGCAATTACCACTGCCACCAGGGCACCGGTGATTATCGAGAGAGCCAGAACCGGCGTATCCCCGCGGGTGGCGATGCTCCGGAGCCGATTCACGGGGTTCTTCCTACACCCTGGATCGTTGGGATCCTCCGACGGGTCGTCACTGGGCTAACGACCGAGGTCGGGCAGACTGTGCCGATGCGCCTTTCGCCTCGATCTCGTGCTGACCCCTTGGTTGACGAGTTGGTGAAGGCGTTGGACGCCGGACGGGTCAAGGCTGGGGCGGTGGCCCGGCACCTCTACAGCTCGGATAGCTCGGTCCTCCAGGGTGGTCGGGCCGGAGTCGTCTGCTTTCCGGAGAGCACCGCTGAAGTGTCGGCCTGTGTGCATGCGGCCCGTCGGCACGGACGGGCCTTCGTGCCCCGGGGGGCGGGTACCGGCCTTGCAGGGGGTGCGGTGCCGTGCGACGACCCGGTGGTCATCGTGACGACGCGGATGGACCGGATTCTGGACGTAGATGTCGAGAGGCGGACGGCCTGGGTGGAACCCGGTGTGGTGAACCTTGACCTCAGCCGGCACCTGGCCGGTACAGGTCTCCACTTCGCTCCCGACCCCTCCAGCCAGCAGGCCAGCACGATCGGCGGCAACGTGGCCACTAACTCGGGAGGCCCCCACTGTCTTCTGTATGGGGTGACCAGCGCCCACGTTCAGGCCGTGGAGGTTGTCTTGTCTGACGGGGAGGTTGTGGTGCTGGGCGAAGAGCAGGGGGACGCCGCGGGGTACGACCTTCGGGGCGCTTTCATCGGAGGTGAGGGAACACTGGGGATCGCCACTCGGATTTGCGTCCGGCTTACCCAGGACCCGCCGCTAGTAGCCACCCTGCTGTTGGACTTTCTCACCATCGATGAGGCGGCCGAGACGGTAAGTGCAATCATCGCCGCTGGGATCCTGCCCGCTGCTCTGGAGTTGATGGATCAACAGGTGGTCGCCGCCGTCGAGCCGTTTGTCCACGCGGGTTATCCGATGGATGCAGCGGCTGTCCTGATTGTGGAGCTAGACGGCCTCCCGGCAGGGATCGACGACCAGGTTCGACGGATCAACGACCTTGCCCGGTCGCACGGGGCCCGGGAAGTCCGGCAGGCCGCCGATGCTGACGAGCGGGAGCGGATCTGGAAGGGACGAAAGAGCGCGTTCGGGGCCATCGCCAACCTCAAGCCCGATTACTACCTGAACGACACCGTGATCCCACGCTCCCGCCTAGCCGAAGTCCTGGCCGGTATCCAGGAGGCCGTAGACCGTCACGACCTCCTGATCATGAACGTCTTCCATGCCGGGGACGGCAATCTCCACCCGCTGATCGTCTACGACGCCCGCGATGCTGAGGAGACGGCCCGGGTTCTAGAAGTGGGGGAGGAGATTGTCCGCCTAGCCATCGACGCTGGTGGGGTGCTATCCGGAGAGCACGGGATCGGCCTGGAGAAGCGGCGGTTCATGGGCCTCCAGTTCTCACCGGAAGACCTGGAGGCCCAGGCACGGTTGCGACGAGCTTTCGACCCCGACGGAATAGCCAACCCGGCCAAGGTCCTCCCGTCGGGGGCCAGCTGTGGGCACGTCACCAGCCTGGGACGGATCCCAGAGGGAACCTGGGTGTGAGTCAACTGGTGGAGTTCCGTGAGGCGGTCGGGACAGAAGGCGCTGTCTGCGTGCGTGGTGGGGCCACTCGCTGGGACCTGGGTGGGGATCCGGCGGGAGCCCACGAGGTACGGGCTCCGTCTGGGGTCGAGGAGTTCCTTCCGGCGGAGATGACGGTAGCCGCCGGTGCCGGGACGACGCTCGCCGAGTTGACCGAAGCTCTGGGTGCCAGCGGCCAGGAGGTGGCGCTGGACGGGCCCCCCGGAGCCACGGTAGGAGGCACCCTGGCCGTCGGACGAAACAGCCTGCGTCGAGGGAGGGTCGGGTTTATCGCTGACGCCCTCCTCCAGGCCGACTGTGTGGGGGCTGACGGCGCTCTATTTACCGCCGGCGGTCCGACGGTGAAGAACGTGACCGGCTACGACGTGTGCCGCCTACTGGTCGGTTCCCTAGGGACCTTGGCCCTGTTGGGACGGGTCATCCTGCGGACCCGGCCGGTGCCGGAGGCCAGCCTCTGGATGGCCGGAGAGCTGGCTCCCGATCGGGTGGCCGACGTGGCCTACCGTCCGGCCACAGTGCTGTGGGACGGCGAGTGGACGACAGTCCGCCTAGAAGGACATCCGGGAGACCTGCGCGATGAGCGGGGCCGTCTTGCGGCGCTCGGCTTGGGCGAGGTCGACGAGCCGGAACTGGGGCCCTGCATGAGCCGGTGGACGGGTGAGATTCCGGCGGGTGCGGTTCTGGACGTGCTCGGTGGCGTGGTCTACGGGGACCGGCCGGAAACCCTTACGGCGACAGAGCCCGGGGTTCTCGCCCTTGCCGGTCGCATGCGCGACGAGTTCGACCCGGGACGGCGGCTTAACCCCGGCCGGGACCCTTACCGGGTGGCGGCATGAGTGGCGGAGGGCCGCTTGGGTTGCGAGATGACGCTTTGGCGGCGTGCGTCCGCTGTGGGCTCTGTTTGCCTCACTGTCCCACCTACCGGATTTCTGGCGACGAGAGCAGGTCGCCACGAGGCCGGATCGTCCTTATGAGGGCGGCTGAGGCTGGTACGGCTGCCTTGGATGCGGAGTGGTTTGAGGCCATGGACACCTGCGTCCAGTGCTTGGGATGCGAGACGGCCTGCCCATCGGGGGTTCCCTACGGTGAGTTGATCGTCGCGACCCGGGAAGCCACGGTCGCCGGTCATCCCCTGTCCCGACGTCTTCGAGCGGGGTTGTGGCTCCTGGGTCGCCCCCGACTACTGCGAACAGGCAGCCGTCTGCTGGCCCTCGTACAGCGCTTCGGGTTGGTGCCCCGTACTGGCCTGCTTCCGAGGCGACTTCCGTTGTGGGCGCCTCGGAGTCGTGCGACGGGAACGGGTGACGTGGTGCTGTTCACGGGCTGCGTGATGGATGCATGGCAGCCGGAGGTCCACGCTGCGGTGGAAGCCGTCCTGGAGGAGATGGGCACGACAGTGGAGAGGTCAGGCGATCGGGCCGGCTGCTGTGGTGCCCTCCATGAGCACGCGGGCCTTGGAAAAGAGGCTCGCCGAAGCGCTGAGCGAGTCATGGCCGCTCTGCCGGGAGACCGCCCCATCCTGGTGGATTCGGCCGGATGCGGTGCAGCCCTGAAGCGCTACGGCCACCTCCTAGGATCGCCGGCGGCCGAGGCATTCGCCGCACGAGTTCTGGACGTCCATGAGTGGCTGGCTCCACAGATGGGACGGCTGCCTACCGGTCGTCAAACGGCCGGGTCGGTAATCGTGCACGACCCCTGCCACCTCCGGCACGCCCAGGGTTGCCACGGGGCAGTCCGGGACGTCCTTCAGCCATACATGGAGGTGGTGGAGTTAGATGACGAGGGGCTCTGCTGTGGTGCGGGTGGGGCCTACTCGCTGACAGAGCCCGTCCTGGCCGACGAAGTCCGTCAGCGAAAGGTGGCGGCCATCGGACGAGCGGCCGGCCGGTCGGGTGCCACGGTGGTTGTCAGCGCCAACCCAGGGTGCACGATGCACCTGGTGGCAGCGGGCGTGGATGTCCGCCACC
>JAKURX010000086.1 GCA_022451505.1 Acidimicrobiales bacterium
TACGACAGCGCTGGCGTTCTGGCCCTCATCGACACCCACGGGGGCACCAGCATCCACCAGGTTCCCACCCAGATGAAGCGCCTGCTCGAGTTGGATGACGAGCGCCAGGCCGCGTTCGACGGTTCGTCGCTCGAGATTGTCATCCATGGCGCAGCACCCTGCCCGCCCGTGGTGAAGCGGGGCCTGATCGACTGGTGGGGGCCGAAGATCGTCGAGTACTACGGCTCCACCGAAGGCTCGATCATCACGATGATCGACAGCACCGAATGGCTCGAACGCGGTGGAAGCGTCGGACGACCAATGCCGAACATGGAAATCCTCGTGGTGGACGACGACGGGGAACCCAGGGCCACCGGCGAGGAGGGCACCTTGTACTTCCGAAACTCCATGGGCACGGACTTCGAGTACCACAACGCCCCCGAGAAGACAGCCGAAGCCCATCTGGCCCCGGGCGTGTTCACCACCGGCGACGTCGGGTACCTCGATGACGACGGCTACCTGTGGCTTTCCGATCGAAAGATCGACATGATCATCTCGGGTGGGGTCAATGTGTACCCAGCTGAGATCGAGGGCGTGATCGGAGGGCATCCTGACGTGCTCGACGTGGCTGTCATCGGTATTCCCAATGAGGAGTTCGGCGAAGAGGTCAAGGCACTCGTGGTCGCTGCCGGTAGTGCCGACAACGAAGACCTGGCCACCAGGCTCATGGTCCTCTGCCGGGAGAGCCTCGCCGGCATCAAGGTGCCCCGGTCCATCGAGTTCAGGGAATCACTGCCCCGTACGGGCACCGGCAAGCTGCAGAAGCGCCTGCTACGCGAACCATTCTGGTCCGGCTACGACCGCCGAATCTGATTGCGGCCTGGTTCGCCCTGCGGACAGGTTGGTGCGCTCGCAGAAACGATGTCGGGCACTAACCGACGAACGTTCCACTCCTTGTCGGGCCGGACGGCCACCGGGACCTACCCCTGACCGCACGGCCGACATGGGCCACCGAGCCGAATACCCCGGTAGGCAGCCACACGACCACGACCATGAGCAGCAGGCCGCTGACCGCCAATTGGTTGGCAGCACCCGAATCGCCCATTCGCGCAAGGGTCACGGTCAATACGCCACCGGATGCCAGGGCTCCAGCCAGCAGGGCACCAGACGGCGTGGCGATTCCGGCCAGGTAGACAACGGCAACCACCATCAATGAGTCGAACAAGGTGAACGAGCTACCGGTCACGATCTGCCGTTGGTAACCGAGCAGGACTCCTCCGATTCCGGCCAGCAGGGCTGAGACGGCAAACGCCGTGAGCTTGACCCCAGCGACATCGATGCCCGCCGCCGAGGCGGCCCGCTCGTTATCGCGCACTGCCCGCCAACGTCGGCCGACGACGCCCCGACTGATACCGAGGGTCATCAGGAGGCAGAGGGCCAACACCACAAGAGTGGTCACCACGAAAGCCCGGCGAGGGTAGGCGGAACCCACCGCACCGATTCCCAGATCGAGGCCAAACAGCGACGGGCGGGGCATTCGGGCACCCAGGTCACCACCGCTAAACCATGACCAGCGGAAGATCAATTCCTCGATGGCTATCGAACCAGCAAGGGTGGCCACGGCCAACTGGGAACCACGGACCCGCACGGCAAGCAGGCCCACGACCACCCCAACGGCTACGGCCACGATTCCGCCGACAAGCGGTGCGATCGGAAACGGCACGTAATCCAGACGGATCACCGTGAAGGCGGCGATGCCGGCAAAGGCATAGGGGGCGAACGACACCTGGCCGACGAGCCCGGTCACCACCACCACTGATAATGCGATGACGGCTACACACGCCGAGATGGCCACCGCCAGGCGCCACTCGCTGTCCAGCACCATTACGGCGATTCCGGCCGCCGCCAACAGGGCCATGGGACGCCACGCCCCGACGTCTACACCGGCAGAACGTGGGAGGCGAGGCGAGAGCACCACTCCACGCTGTGGGAGGACATCACCCCAGAAGGCAAGGACAGCCAGAATGACCAGGAGGGGGACACCCTGCTGAATCCCAACGTCGGGCAACCACGCCCACTCCACCTGAACGTTCATCAACTCGGACTGGACCATTCCGATGCCCAGCCCGGCCAGGGCCGCACCTACGAACGACCGAAGGTGGGCTACCAGCGCGGCAGCGAGAGCCGGAACGACGAGCAAGCTCGAAGCGCCGACGTCGAGGCGTGTTGCCGGAGCGGCCAGCACCATCAGCAGGCCGGCGACCACTGAGGCCAGGACCCAGTTGACGGCTCCGACCCAAATGGGGGAGATCCCAAGCAGTACCGCACCGCGTTCGTTGTCTGCCAACGCCCGGGTTTCACGGCCGAACCGGGTGAACCGGTAGAGGCCGGCCAACAGCAACGCCGAACCGAGGGTGATGCCAGCCAGCCAGAGTCTGTCGGTGCCGACCAGGGCCCCGCCGATTTCCACCAAGCCGTCGGGAAGGATGCCGTCGATGGCCAGGCCGGTTGCCCCCTGGGAGCCAATGCGCAGGCGAGCAATCTCCATGAGGTAGACGAGGAGGCCCAGTGAGGCGACGAGGGCACTCAGTGGAGGAGCGTGGCGAAGGGGCCGGATGATCGCCAGGTAGATGACACCACCGAGGACGGCCGCCAGAACCATGCAGACGGCGAGTGCGGTGGCCACCGTCGGAGCCCGAACGATCGGGAGACGAGCAGGTAGGCCGAGGATGGGCAGGATCAATTCTCCGGTGGCCCTCAATTCGTAGAACGCCACCGCGACATACATGCCCATGGCGGCATGGGCGAGGTTGAGGACCCCGCTGGCCCGATGGGTGAGGACCAGCCCGACGGCCAATGATCCGACTACGGCTCCGGTACCGCAGCCAAGCAGGAGGTAGGTCAGATGGCTGCCGATAGTGGTCCCGATCAGCCGAGTTGGGCAAACAGGGCCGGAGTGTCGATCCAGCCATCGTCGGCGGGTACAACCTCACCCTCGACGATCGAGAAGATGGTCTGCTGTGGGGCGCACAGGGCAGGAAGTCCGGGAATCTGCTGCCTGTCACAGGTGTAGGGGTGCCCCCAAAAACTTGGCCTATCGACTGCGCTCCGGATCAGATCCAGCAAGGCTTCCCGGCTTCCAGCATCGGGGCCCAACTCGATCAGAAGCGCATAGAGATTGAGGAATCCCCGCATCGACACCGTGCCGACACCTCCTGCTGGTTCGGAGGCGTACTGTGCGACCACCTCTTCGTAAACGGCACCGTCGACGGTGGCCTCCAACGGGCTTTCGGAGTTGAAAAGGACGGTTTCGGCGGCACTCCCGGCCACCTCAAGGATTTCTTCTGCCGCGCAACTTCCGACTAGGTAGAGCTGGGCCTCGATCCCCAGGTCGACCATGGTCTGCATGATGGGGGCGCAAGAGAGGTCGGCTGCTGCAACGACAATCGCGTCCGGTTCGAACTCGGCTGCCTTGGTCAACACGGGAAGGAAGTCGAACGTGAACAAGGGGAACGGGATCAACTTCACCTCCAGTCCAAGAGCCTCCGCCAGAGCGGCGCCGTAGTCCCGGGTGGACACGGTGAACGACTCGAACTCCCCGTGGGCGAGGACGATCCGAGAAGCGCCAAAGTGCTCGATTGCGTGACCGATGAACCCCGCGTACGCACCTGCCATCGCTCCGCTGAAGTAGAACGCCGACGGTGATTCCATCTCGGCCATGTTGGTCGGGATACCCCCAACCACAGGGATCCCGTTCTGTTCAAAGATCGGGATGGCCCCGGTGCTGCCGATGTCGATGCCGGTTGTCACGGCGACCACGTCGGCCATCACCATCTGCTGGGCGCAGGCCTGAGACCTTTCCACAGTGAAGTCGGTGACACAGACCTCGAGTTCGACCGGACGTCCATTCACACCGCCCAACTCTTCGTTGACCCAGCGGACCGCGGCCTCCACGGCAGCCCGGGCTTCGGGGAACGAGCCGGCCGGCGAGTCTTCCTGGTTCAACAGCCCGACACGAACCGGATCAAGGTCCGGGTCGGCACCACGTGCCTGAACCGGCAGTTGGCCCATGAACCATTCGGCACCTCCCAAACGCCCAACCACAGTGTTCGGATCACCAACCGGGACGGTGGTCGTCGCGGCGGCGGTCGTCGTTGTCGCGGCAGTGGTGGTCGTCGCGGCGTCGGTCGTCGTTGTCGCGGCAGTGGTGGTGGTTGGCGCCACCGTGGTCACAATGCTGGAGGGCGCTGTAGTGGCGGGCGGCTCAGTTATGACAGGCGCTGTGGTGGAAGCAGTCGAGGCTGTCTCAATGCCTTCCTGCACCCGTTCCTCGCTGCAAGAAACCAGGGACGCGACGAGAAGAGCGACCAGTGCTGTCGTGGCGGAGCTCCGCCTGACCGTCATCAAGACAGTGGCCTCCTTCCGACGCCCTTGTTCGACCCTCAGTTGTTCTTGTCAGGCCGGGTCGGGCATCCAACTCCCGTGGGCGCCGTAGGGGACCCTCTGCGGGAGGTTGACGGTAGCCACAGGGGGACCTTCGAAGTCTCGGGCGTCGATGATGAGGAACTTCGACCTGTCCGAGTTCTCGTCGTGGACGATGCAAAGGACCCAGCCCTCGTCCTCTTCTGCGTCTGGGCCGGCAGGGGCAAACACCGGTTCGCCACCTTTGACCCCCGTGCCCAACTCATGGTCCCAGCGTTGTCCTGTGGTCAGGTCGTACTTGTAGAGCGTTTCGCCATACTCCACGTAGTCACCACCCGTGTCTGGCAGTGCCATCAGGTATCCGTAGCGGGCCGGATGACCCACCAGACGGTCGTCAATTCGGCCGAAGTCTCCCCGACGGTCGTCTAGTTGCTCCTCATGCACCGTGCCAGCCACCGTGTCAATGGTCCATCTCCAGAGACAACCAGACGCCGAGTAGTCGTCTCCCGACTCGGCAAAGGCCGAATCCAGTCTGGACACATGGAGGACCAGGTTGTCGCCGTCCTCGTAGGCGTTCACCGGGTGGAAGACATAGCACGGGTCGATCTCGTGCCAGGTCACGTCCGAGTTCGTTCCGTTTCGGGGCATGACCCCGAGCCGCGCCCCCGCCTCGGGCTCAAACCGGAACGGCAGTCCTCCCTCGGCTATGGACTCCAGGTTGAAGGCCAGGGGAAGGTCCATGAACACGACGTGATTCTGGGTGATGTTGAAGTCGTGCATCATCACCATTTTGGGGATGTCGATGGGCTCTGTCTGGACCAGTCGGCCTTCAGCGTCGGCCCGGTGGTAGGTGAGGTAGGGGGGCTCGAATGAGAAATAGCTGAAGAACAGCAACTCGCCGGTTGCCGGGCAGATCTTGGGGTGAGCGGTTACCGATGTGGTCAGTTTTCCGTCGAAGTCCCATGGACCGACGGTGTCCAACCCGGGGGTCAACTCATAAGGGAAGTGCCCTTCTTCAAGGGCCAGAATCCGGTCGGCATGACGGATCACGTGGGTGTTGGCTAGGCCCATGGTCAGATCGTCCATGGCCTCCATCGGCTTGTCGCCTGCCCTGTTCTCGAAAGGCCGGGTTCGTACGAAGCGGTTGCGGTACGACAGGGCCCGGCCACCTTGGAGGGCCAGGCCGTGGACCATGCCGTCGCCGAAGAACCAGTGTTCGGACCACCCGCGGGATGGGTTGGGCCCCACACGCAGGTAGAGGCCATTGAGTTCCTCGGGGATCTGGCCCTCGGTCTCGAGGTCGGTGGTCGTCGCTTCGACCTGCATCGGTTCCCAGTTGCCGCTCAGATGCCAGGGGACAGTCTCGACTTCGTTGCCCACGGTTGTGTCTCCTTCGTTTGTTCCGCTTGGGCAGGATAGTCAAGGCTCCTGATTGACGACCATGCCAGAGGCACGTCGCGGACATCCGATCATGGCCGGGTACGAACTACGTTCGGCCTGTGCAAGCGGACGTCAACGTCGGTGAACGCAAGCCAGCGGTAGTCGACCAACGCGCCGGTCGGGCTGCCGGGATCTCCGAGGCGTTCCTGGTGCCCTGCCTTGAAGAGTCCATGCGGATCTTCGACGGCGGCCGTGGCAGTTACCGTGATGCACCGCCCAACGACTGACCTTCGTGGACACGTGACCCAACCGGCCATGGTCGGCAGAGAGATGACATGACCCCCCTTCTCAAGACCGAAGGCCTGACCGTCACCTTCGGTGGCCTCAACGCCAACGATGGCGTGGATCTCATCGTCGAAGCCGGATCGTTCGTCGGCCTGATCGGCCCGAACGGGGCCGGCAAGACCACGTTCATCGATGCCATCACGGGCTACGTTCCAACCTCTTCTGGGACAGCGAACTTCGACGGCCACGACCTTTCCGCACTCAAGCCCCACAAGCGCTCCCAATTGGGCCTGGTTCGCACCTTCCAGTCCCTGGAACTCTTCGAGGATCTCAGCGTCCGAGACAACTTGCTTGTCGCCGCCCATCCCGCCCGCTGGTACACGCTCGTGTTGGACATCTTGCATCTCCGACAGCAGACCCCGGAGGTCGATGCCCGAGTCGATTGGGCCCTGGAGGTCGTCGGATTGTCCGAGCAGGCCGACGTCCTGCCAACAGATCTGCCCCACGGCCAGCGGAAGTTGGTCGGAGTGGCCCGTGCCCTGGCCCCCCAACCGAAGCTGGTCCTGCTCGATGAGCCGGCTGCGGGCCTCGACACGGCGGAGAGCAGTGCCTTGGGCGACCACCTACGAGGATTGCTCAACCACGACATCACCGTGTTCCTCGTTGACCACGACATGGGCCTGGTGCTCAGTGTCTGTGACTACATCTACGTGATGGATTTTGGCCAGATCATTGCCGCAGGTACCCCTACCGAGATTCGGACCAATCCTGACGTGAGAGCCGCCTACCTCGGTGAAGAGACGGGCGAGGCCCAGACTCGCTACGCCGAGGAACTGCATGACCTGACCGGTAGCGAGGACGAAAGGTGAGCAATGACCAGCGCTTGCTGGCCGTCGAGGACATGGACACGGGCTATGCGGGCGTTCCGGTCGTCCGCGGCCTGGACCTGCACCTCGATGAGGGTGAGGTGGTGGCTCTTCTCGGCCCCAACGGGGCCGGCAAGACCACCACTCTGTTGACCATCTCAGGGCTAATTCCGCTTCTCCGAGGGTCGATCACGGTTCTTGGTGAGCCAGTTGACTCCCGCAACCCCCACCGGTTGGCTCGCCTTGGCCTGGCCCATGTGGCCGAGGATCGTTCCCTGTTCTTCAACCTCACCGTGCAGGAAAACCTCAAGTTGGGGTTGAGATCCAGCCATCGGGAGCAGGAAGCAGGATTGGAACGCGCCCTTGAACTATTTCCCGCACTCCTTCCACTCATGGGTCGCCGATCCGGCCTGCTTTCGGGTGGCGAACAGCAGATGCTGGCTATGGCCCGCGCCCTGATGTCCCAACCGAGGCTGCTGCTCGTCGATGAGATGAGTCTCGGTCTGGCTCCGATCGTCGTCGAAAATCTTCTGCCCATCGTGCGTGACTTCGCCGACCGCACTGGGGCCGGGGTGCTCATCGTCGAGCAGCATGTCAATCTGGCCCTCGACATTTCCGACCGCGGATACGTTTTGAACCACGGTGAACTGGTCATGGAAGGTGTCGCCGCCGACCTGCTGGCCCGGCCGGATCTCCTTGAGGCCAGTTACCTGGGTGGAGACGTCGATCGCGGAGTGTCGGACTGACTGACTCCGACAACGCCGATACCGGCCCGGTCGGTCGGCCGTCACCGGCAGCCACGCAAGCAGTCACGGGCGTGACACACCCCAACGTTCTCAGGCCGCGTACAGGCCGCGAGGCATCGCGAAACAGCGCGAAACGACGCG
>JAKURX010000087.1 GCA_022451505.1 Acidimicrobiales bacterium
CGTCCCGACGGATCAAAGCCGGTGTCGTGGCGTAGACCGTCGAGGAACCCGTCCCCGTCAGTGTTGTGGCCAACCAAGTGGTCTCCCTCGACCACCACACAGTTCACGGCGTCAAGCACTTCTGCTTGTTCGGTCCGTTCGTCCACCGCAGCAGATACCGCTGCCTTGTGGGGCATGGTCACAGAGAGCCCAACCAGGCCCAGGGCCCGCACGGCGTCCAGCGCCTCGCCGGCCCGACCCTCGGCCACCTCCAGGGCCATGAAGTGCCAGTCCAGCCCGGCCTCGGCAAACGCCGTGTTCAGGAGAGTCGGCGACAGGGAGTGCCGCACCGGCGCGCCGATGACAGCCGCTAGACGCGTCCCACCGGAGATCGGCGGTCGTCGGTCGTCGGTCGGGTCACCCACAACCCAGATCCTTCTGTATACAGACCCGCCGGGCCACCTCGAATTCGGATGCCGTCACGGCAAACGTGTGTGCCCCCGGAATGCCGCCCTCATCGGTACGGACGTAGTACATCCACGGACCGGGCTCCGGTGTCACGGCAGCCTCTAGGGAGGCCCGCCCAGGAGCCGAGATGGGCGTGGGCGGCAGGCCCACCATCACCCTGGTGTTCCACAGCGAGACGACGTTCAGGTCCGCCTCGTCCATGGCCTCACCGGCCGTCTTGCCCACCGCGTACCGGGTGGAAGCGTCGATGCCGAGACGCCATCCGGAGGTCAGCCGGTTGTGGATGACCCGGCTGATCCGGGGCCGGTCCACGTCCAGCAAGGCCTCCTCCTCGATCAGGGAGGCCAAGATCACCGCCTCGTACGGGGTCAGGCCCACGGCAGAGGCCCGGGCCTCCAGGTCCAGCTCGTCAACGACCCGCAGGAACTGCTGGTGCATCCGGACCACCAACGCCAGCTCGTCGCTGACCGTGGCCTCATCCAGCTGGTAGGTGTCGGGGAACAGCAGCCCTTCGACCAGCCGGTACGAGAGTCGGCGAGGGTAGTGCGACCAGGCCAGCCGGTCGCTGGTCAGGGCGACCCTCAGCTCCTCCTCCTCGAACAGCGGCATGTCGCGCAGCAGCCGGGCCACCATCTGCTCCAATGTCAGACCCTCGGGCACCGTCACCCGGATGACCTCCTCGGGCAGGGGTCCGAGGTTCAAGAGGCCCACCGCGGCCTCGAACGACAGGTGCTCCTGCAGCACGTAGTCGCCGGCCTGGAACGAGTACTCCACCCCGGGCTCGCAGTCGATGAGCCACCGGACCCCCATCGGACACCGCATCCACTGGCGGAACATGGCCGGGTTGTCGATCACATCCACGTCGCCCAAAGAGGCCACGACGTCGTTGGTGCTCCAACCTTCGACAATGGTGAACTCCACCTCGACCCCCGGCAGGTCGGAGGGCGTCATCTGGTCACTGACCCAGTCCATGAACATCCGGTAGCCGACCAGCAGACCGATCAGGACCACGACGAGGACCAGGCCCCAGCGGGGAAGAGGTCCGAGAACAGACCGGTGCCGCACCCAGCGCACGTCGGGTCGGATGCTCTCGTCGATCACCGGACCCGACGGGTAGGGGTCGGTGAACGGTTCGAAACCGGGGTCGGGCGGTCCTCCCCGTCCGTCGTCGCTCACCCGTCCTCCGTTCCCGGCATCTCCCCGCCCGTCGCCCGACCGTCTAGCCAGGCCTGGAGCATCACAGCGGCGGCCACCATGTCGACCACCCTGCGCCGATCCGGGCCGCGCACGTCCTGTTCGCGTAGCGAGCGTTCGGCAGGCACCGTGGGCAGGCGCTCATCGTAGGTCTCGACTGGAACGGGCAAGAAGGCGGCCAGGTCGGCGGCCTCGGCGGTCATCGACCGGCCCATTGGTCCGAGTGTGCCGTCCAGCGAGTACGGAATTCCGACCACTACGACAGCGGCCTCCCACTCCTCGACGAGGGCGGAAACGGCCCGGTGGTCGGCCTTTCGATCCCCGGTGCGCTGGAGGACCTCGACCGGGGTGGCCACCCGCCCGTCGCCGTCGCTTACCGCGACGCCGACGCGCTTCGAGCCGAGGTCGAGGCCGAGGGCCCGCACTGGTCGGTCAGCCGGCGTGGGCGGCGGCCCGTGCCTGTTCGAGGGCGTCGGCCAGGTGCTCGGGAGCCTTGCCTCCCACCATCGTCACCTCGGGGTTGGAGCGACCGCCCCCGCCAATGGTCTTGGCCGCGTCGACCACCAGGGCGCCGGCGTCCAACCCGCTGTCGGGGGTCACGGCGGCCACCAGGGCGGCCCCTCCCCCTTCGGGGGCCGTGCCCAGGATGGCGACCCGCACGCCGTCCCGGTCCCGGACGGCCATGGCCAGGTCGCGCAGCCCGTCGCGGTCAATGTCGTCAACCAGGGTGGCAACCACGCCGTCGGCCGCCGTGGCGGCCAACTCGTCGGCCCGTCCCAGCGCCACCCGGCGCTTCCACTTGTCCAGCTCACGGCGAAGGGCCCGTACTTCATCGACCCTCTTCTGGACGCCGTCCAGTACGTCGTCCACAGGAACACCGACCAGGTCGGCCGCCCGGTCCAGGGTGACCTCGGCGGCCCGCAGGCGGTCGATGGGTGCTGTGCCGGTCACCGCCTCGATCCGTCGGATGTTGGAGCCGATCGAACCCTCGGAGACGATCTTCAGCGGCCCGATGTCACCCAGGGCAGCAACATGGGTCCCGCCACACAGTTCCGTGGAGTGGGGGCCGGCCTCCAGCACGCGGACCAGGTCGCCGTACTTGTCTCCGAAGAAGGCGATGGCCCCCGCCTGCTCGGCCTCCTCCTTCGTCGTCTCGTAGTGACGGCACGCCGGGTTGGCCAGGACGTCGGCGTTGGCCAGGTCCTCCACGGCGACCACCTGCTCGGCGGTCAGGGCCTCGAAGTGGCTGAAGTGGATGCGCAACCGATCGGGGCCGACATAGGAGCCCTGTTGCTTGACGTGGTCGCCCAGGACCCGGCGGAGCGCCGAATGGAGGAGGTGGGTGCCGGTGTGGTTGCGGCGGATGGCCGCCCGACGGTCGGCGTCGATGGTGGCTCGGACCACGCCACCCACCTCCAGGGTCCCGTCCACCATCTCGACGTGGTGCTGGTGCAGGCCGTCAAGCGCCAGCGTGGTGTCCACCACCCTCGCAGTACCGGATCCCGATACAAGCGTCCCGGTGTCGCCGATCTGGCCACCGGACTCGGCGTAGAACGGGGTGCGATCCAGCACGACCACTCCACCGTCGGAGAACAGGACCGTGGCGTCGCCCTCTTCCTCCTCACGTCCCACAAACTCGGTGGGACCGTTGGCCTCCAGCACCGCCCGGAGGTCGCCGGCAGTCGCCGTGCCCCCGGCCTCCTTGCGGGCCGCCCGGGCCCGCTGCTGCTGGTCGGCCATGGCGACCCGGAAGCCCTCCAGGTCAACCTCGACACCCCGTTCGGCGGTGATCTCCTCGGTCAGCTCCAGGGGGAACCCGTAGGTGTCGTGCAACTTGAAGGCCACGTCGCCGTCCAGCCGGCCGCCCTCGTCCACCCCGTCCAGAGCGTCGTCGAGGATGGCCAATCCGGTCCGCAGGGTCTCGCGGAACCGGGCCTCCTCGCGGTCCAGTACATCGCGTACGTAGGCGTGGTTACGCTCGAGCTCCGGGTAGTCGGAGCCCATGATGCCTACCACCGCGTCGACCAGCTCGGGCATGATCGGGTCCTGCACTCCGAGCAGCCAGGCGTGGCGCACGGCCCTCCGGATGATGCGACGCAGCACGTAACCCCGGTCATAGTTACTGGGGAAAACGCCGTCGCTGATCAGGAAGGTGGACGACCGGGCGTGGTCGGCCAGGATCCGCTGCGACACGTCGGTGCGATCCGACGATCCGTGGGGCACGCCGCTGAGCTCGCCGATCCGGCCCAGCAGGCGGGAGAACTCCTCGGTCTCCCAAACCGAGTCGACGCCCTCCAGCACGCTGAGGATGCGCTCCAAGCCGGCCCCCGTGTCGATGGAGGGAGCGGGCAGCGACGTCATGGACCCGTCGTCGTGCTGCTCGAACTGCATGAACACGAGGTTCCAGATCTCGATGAACCGCTCGTCGCCGCCGTGGGCGGGGCCCCCGTCCTCGCCGAAGTCCGGGCCCTTGTCCCAGAAGATCTCCGAGCAGGGCCCGCACGGGCCGGTGTCGGCCATCCGCCAGTAGTTCTCTTCGTCCAGGCGCTGGATGCGCTCGGCGGGCACCCCCACCTCGTCGCGCCAAATGGCCTCAGCCTCGTCGTCGCTGACGTGGACGGTGATCCACAGCCGCTCGGGGTCGAGGCCCAGGTTGGCGGTCACGAACTCCCAGGCGAAGGCGCAGGCCTCGGACTTGAAGTAGTCGCCGAAACTGAAGTTGCCCAGCATCTCGAAGAAGGTCAGGTGACGGCTGGTGCGACCCACCTCGTCAAGGTCGTTGTGCTTTCCTCCGGCCCGGACGCACTTCTGGACGGTGACGGCTCGGGGCCATGGGGCCGGCTGCTCACCTACGAAGTACGGCTTGAACTGGACCATGCCGGCCACCGTGAACAGCAGTGTCGGGTCGTGCGGGATCAGACTGCCCGAGGCCTCGTGGTGGTGGCCGTGCCCGCCAAAGAAGTCGACGAAGGCGCGCCGCACCCCGTTGGCGGTCGGCAGGGACTCCGGGTCGGACGCGGCAGTCATGGTCGGCCCAGCCTAGGGACCGGGCGGGGGGTTGGCGGACCGCGACGGGACCGGTCAGCCCACCGACCGGAAGGGACGGTGGCGACGCCGGGCGCCGTACTCGTGGTCCAGGGCGTGGCGTGTCCGACGGACCTCGTCGCGCCCATCGCGGGTGGCGTCGGTGACCTCTCCGGCGATCCGGCGGACGCTGCGCAGCATGTCCGTCCCCCGGTCGGCCACCTCCCGGCGCAGGTGTTCCGGCGTGTAGCGCTCCACGCCGCGACGAATCCGACGCCGGATCCACGCGGCGGTCGCCGTGCCGACGAGCCAGCCTCCGAGCAACCAGGTCAGACGTCTGCGCATCAGGCCGCCCCGCCCCGGCGCCGGCCACGCCGCAACTCCACCGCACCGGCCTCCACGACGGCGTCGCCCGGCCCGGTGGCCAGCGGGCCGCCCCTGAGTCGGCGGACGAACCGGCCAATACCGGCCGAGACGGCGGCCGCCCCGATGAGGGGCGGCGAGAAGGCTCGGTAGGTGAGCCGGGATGCGGCGTCCACGGTGGTCGAGATGCTCTCGGCGGTATCCAGCAGTTCGTCGACCCGGTCCAACCCGGTGGTGGCGTGGTCCACGGCCGCCCGGAGGTCGGCCACCAGGGGAACGGTCTGTTCCCGGAGTACGTCCACCGTCTCGCGCAGGGACCGCAGGGTCCGCACCAGAGAAGACACGGCAGCCACGAGCACGGCCACGGCGACCAGGCACACCGCGGCGACCAACACCGCTGCCACGTCACCTGCGCCCATCGTGCTCTGCTCCCCCGTCGGCCTGGCGGCGGTCGGCCATCCGCTCGGCCACCTCGCTCTCCGCGCCGTGTGATGACGGATCGTAGTAGACGTTGCCCTCCACCTCGTCTGGCCGGTGGCGCTGGTCCACCCACCCGGTGGGGTCGTCGTGGGGGTACCGGTAGCCGTCGCCGTGACCCAGCTGGGCCGCCCCCCGGTAATGGGCGTCACGGAGGTGCATCGGTACCTCACCGACCCCCGACGTCCGGGCGTCGACCCCGGCCCGGCCCAGGGCCACGGTGACCCGGTTGGACTTGGGAGCCGTGGCCAGGTGCACCACGGCCTGGGCCAGGTTTAACCGGGCCTCGGGCAGGCCCACGAACTCAACGGCCCGGGCCGCAGCATCGGCCACCACGAGGGATATCGGGTCGGCCATGCCGACATCCTCGCTGGCCAAGATGACCAGGCGGCGGGCGATGAACCTGGCGTCCTCGCCGGCGTCCAGCATCCGGGCCAGCCAGTAGAGGCCGGCATCAACGTCGGAGCCGCGGATGCTCTTGATGAAGGCGCTGATGACGTCGAAATGCTCGTCGCGGCCGTAGCGCAGGGCCTTGGTGCCCAGCGCCGCCTCGGCGTCGTCCATCGACACCCGGTCGTCGCCCCGTCCGACAGCCAGCGCAGCGGCCACCTCCAGGCTGGTCAGGGCGTGGCGACCGTCGCCGGCCGACCGGTCCACCAGCAGGTCCAGGGCGTCGTCGTCGGCCGCCACCTCCTCGGCGACCAGGCCCCGCTCCAGCAGGCACCGCACGGCCTCCGGCCCCAGGGGTTCGAGTCGGAACAGGGTGGACCGGGACATCAGCGGGGCGTTGACCTCGAAGAACGGGTTCTCGGTGGTGGCTCCGATCAGAACCAACAGACCCGACTCCACCGACGGGAGCAGGGCGTCCTGCTGGGCCTTGTTGAACCGGTGCACCTCGTCTAGGAACAAGATGGTGCCCACGTCGCTTTCACCCAGCCGGGCCTGAGCCCGAGCCGCTAGTTCCCGGACGTCCTTGACGCTGGCGCTGACCGCCGAAAGCTCGGTGAACTCCGCCGCCGTGACCCGGGCGATCAGGCGAGCCACGGTGGTCTTTCCGGTGCCCGGTGGCCCCCACAGGATCACCGACGAGAGGCGGTCGCCCTCGATGAGCCTTCGGAGTGGACGGCCCGGGCCCAACAGGTGTTCCTGACCGACGACGTCGTCCAGGCGAGTGGGGCGAAGGCGGTCGGCCAGCGGGGCCCGTCTGGCCAGACGCTCCTGGGCGGCGCTGGCGAACAGGTCTCCGGACACGTGGTCGACGTTACCCCTCGGCCCGTCGGCACCGACCGGCGGTGCTGGCCCTAGTCGGTGGGCGGCAGGACCCGCAGGCCCAGCTCGGTGAGATGGTGCTCGTCGATCCCGGTCGGCGCGTTGGTCAACGGATCGGCACCCGACTGGGTCTTTGGGAAGGCGATGACCTCGCGGATGTTCTCCTCGCCGGCCAGGATGGCCGTCAGGCGGTCCATGCCGAAGGCGAACCCGGCGTGGGGCGGCGCCCCGTATCGGAAGGCGTCGAGCAGGAACCCGAACTTGGCCTGCGACTCCTCGGCGCCGATCCCCAGGATGGCGAAGATCCGCTCCTGGATCTCACGCCGGTGGATCCGCACGCTGCCCGAGCCAAGCTCCCACCCGTTCAGGACGAGGTCGTAGGCCCGGGATCGGACGTCGAGCAGGTCGCCACGTTCCAGGGCGTCGAGGTCCTCCTCGTGCGGCATGGTGAACGGATGGTGGGCCGGGATCGGGTTCCCCGCGTCATCTAGGCCCTCGAACAGCGGGAAGTCCACCACCCACAGGAAGTGGAGGCCGCCCTCGGTAACCGGCGGGCGGCCCAGCTCCAGGCGGACCAGACCCAGGACGTGGCGGACGGTGCGGCGCTCATCGGCCACGATGAGGAGCAAGTCGCCCACCTCGGCCTCCAGCGTGGAACGCAGGGCGTCCATCTCCTCGTCGGACAAGAACTTGGCCACTGGGGAATTGATGCCGTCGTCCTCCACCTTCATCCAGACCAGGCCTTTGGCCCCCCACTGCTTGCACTGATCGGTCAGGTCGTCCAGCCGGTTCCGGGACAGGTCGGCGCCGCCCGGCACCCGGATGCCCTTCACACAGGGGGCCTGGAAGGCCCGAAAACCGGTGTCGGCGAACACTCCGGTCAGTTCGACCAGCTCCATTCCGAACCGGATATCGGGCTTGTCGGATCCGAAACGCTCCATGGCCTCGTGCCACGACATCCGGGGGATCTCCCCCGGGTGCTCGCCGGTGAC
>JAKURX010000088.1 GCA_022451505.1 Acidimicrobiales bacterium
CTCGTAGACGTCACAGGTGGCCTCGGTGCCGCCAGCCTCGACCATAATCACCGCGACGTCGCCGTCGTCCAACAGGCGGCCGGCCACGACCATCTCGAAGGCCGACTCACTGCCCTCCTCGTAGGTGGGATGCGGAATCCACTCGCCAGCCGCGGTCCAGGCGATGCGCACCGCACCGACCGGGCCGTCGAACGGGATGCCTGACAGCATCAGGGCCGCCGAGGCGCCGTTCAGGGCCAGCACGTCGTGGGGGTTCTCCATGTCGGCACCAACGACGGTGCCCACGATGTGGACCTCGTTGCGGAAGCCCTGCGGGAACATCGGCCGCAGCGGGCGATCGATGAGGCGACAGGTCAGGACGGCAGATTCCGGCGCCCGACCCTCACGACGGAAGAACGAGCCGGGGATCTTGCCGGCGGCGTACATCCGCTCCTCGATGTCGACCGTGAGTGGGAAGAAGTCCGCACCCGGTCGGGGGGACTTCGCGCCGGTGGCGGTCACCAGGACCGTGGAACGGCCGATCTGGGCCAGGACGGCTCCGCCGGCGAGACCGGCCATGCGGCCCGTCTCGAACGACATTGTCTTGTCGGTCCCGCTGAATGTGCAGGAAACCGTGGTTGCTTCAGTCATGCTTCTCTCTTCTCGTAGCCCGCCCGGAACGACTCCGGACGGTTCGACGGCCGCGATCTGCGGCATGTCGGGGATGTGGACGCGTGTCGTCCGTCCCCACTCATCGATCTGGTTGTCGGTCCCGTTGGTCCGGTCCCCGACGCGACACGGACAGCCCTCCGGCTGCCCGGTGTCTGATTCGACCTATCTACGTAGCCCCAGTTTGGCGATGATCGCCCGGTAGCGCTCAACGTCGTTCTTCTTGACGTAGTCGAGCATCCGCCGGCGGCGACCCACCACCATCAACAGGCCTCGCCGACTGTGATGGTCCTTCTTGTGGACCTTCAGGTGGTCGGTGAGGTGGTTGATGCGGTCGCTCAGGAGTGCGATCTGCACCTCGGGAGAACCGGTGTCACTCTCGTGCAGCCGGTTGGACTCGATGGTGTCGCCCTTGGGGGGCAGGTTGGTCGGCATCGAAACCTCGGGTATCGGACCCGGCCTCGTAGTGCGCTGTGCGCCACCGGAAGCCATTCGGAGGGCCGGAGGTCTTCGATTCCGACCCTGAACGACCCGGTCGGGCCGTCCTCGGGGGCAAAGGGTACCAGCGACGCCGTTACGGACCACCCCGAGGGAATTCCGACAACCGGCCACCCTCCGGGGTCCCCAGCCATCGTATTGTCGCCCTATGGCCACCCGCCTCACCCACCTGGCGCTCCCCTGCCGTGACCTGGACGCCACCATTGCCTGGTACGAGGACCACACGCCGATGCGGACCTTCCACCGTCGAGTCGACGTGGATGCCGAGGTGGCGTGGCTGGCCGAGGAGGGGTCCGATATCGGCCTGGTGGTGGTGCAATCGTTCGAGGCCCGGGACTCGGGCGAACCCCAGACCATCCTGTCGCCGTTCGCACACCTGGGGTTCGACGTGGACGGCCCAGCAGAGGTAGAGGCCATGGCCGAACGGGGTCGGGCTGAGGGCTGCCTGCACTGGGAGGCCGAGCAACTACCCCCGCCCATCGGCTACCTGTGCGCCCTCACCGATCCCGACGGAAACGTGGTGGAGTTCAGTTTCGGCCAGAGCCAGGAGGCCTTCGGCAGTTGAGGTCGGCCGGTCAGTCGGAGCGGATGGCAGCCAGCAGGCGGACCATCTCGACCGCGGCGTCGGCGCAGTCAGCGCCCTTGTCGCCCCGCTCCTCGTCGGCCCGCTCTATGGCCTGCTCCACGGTGTCGGTGGTCAGCACCCCGAACACTACGGGTACGCCGGTGTCATGGCCGGCTCGCATAATCCCGGCCGCCGCCTCGCCGGCCACGTAGTCGAAGTGTGGGGTCTCGCCCCTGATAACCGCCCCTAGGCATACCACGGCGTCGTAGCGGCCCGACTCGGCCATAGCCCGGGCGGCCAACGGCACCTCGAACGCCCCGGCCACCCAAGCCAGGTCCACGTCGTCGTCGGCCACCCCGATGGCCACCAGGCGATTCCGAGTGCCGGCGACCAAGCTGGACGACACAAAGTCGTTGAACCGGCCGGCCACCAGGCCGATCCGCAGGCCGGCGCCGTCGAGGGGGACGTCCATCGTCCTCACGACGCGCCCCCCTCGGCACCCGCCTCGTCGAGGATGTGGCCCATGCGGTCCCGCTTGGTCTCCAAGTACCGGACGTTCTCGGGGTTGGGCGATGTGTCCAACGGAACCCGGTCAGTGATCTCCAGGCCGTAACCCTCCAGGCCGCCGTACTTGGCCGGGTTGTTGGTCATGAGCCGCATGTGGGTGATGCCCAGGTCGGACAGCATCTGGGCCCCCACGCCATACTCCCGGGAGTCCACCGGAAGCCCCTGCTGGAGGTTGGCGTCCACGGTGTCCAGCCCCTCGTCCTGAAGGCCGTAGGCCCGCAGCTTGTGGCCGATGCCGATACCCCGACCCTCATGTCCCCGCAGGTAGACCACTACACCAGCCCCCTCGGCCCCGATCTGGGCCAGGGCGGCGTCAAGTTGGGAACCACAGTCGCAGCGCAGGGATCCCAACAGGTCTCCGGTCAGGCACTCGGAGTGGACCCGGACCAGCGGGGCGTCGACCGAGCCCAGGTCGCCCAGCACGTAGGCCACGTGCTCGTCCTCGTCCAGCAGGGACACGTAAGCGTGGGCGGTCCACTCGCCGTACTTCGTGGGGATGCGGGCCGAACCGAAGTGCTCGACCAACTTCTCATGGCGTCGACGGTGGCGGACCAGGTCGGCGATGGTGATGAGTTGCAGCCCGTGCTCGGCGGCGAAAACCTCCAGGCCCGACAGACGGGCCATGGTGCCGTCATCGTTGACGATCTCGCACAGCACCCCCACCGGCTGCCGGTCGGCCAATGCACACAGGTCGACAGCGGCCTCGGTGTGTCCAGCCCGCTTGAGCACGCCGCCCACTCGGGCCCGTAGCGGGAAGATGTGCCCGGGACGGGCGAACTCCGCACGGCGTCGCGCCGGATCGGACAGGCCGACCACGGTGGCCGACCGGTCCGAAGCCGAGATCCCGGTTGAGGTGCCCTCCACCAGGTCAACCGACACCGTGAACGCCGTACGCATCGATTCGGTGTTCTCGGCCACCATGAGCGGCAGGTCCAGCTCGTCGGCTCGCTCGTCGGACATGGGGGCGCAGATCACCCCGCTGGTGTGGCGGATCATAAACGCCATCTTCTCCGGCGTCATGGCGTCGGCGGCGATGATGAGGTCGCCCTCGTTCTCCCGGTCCTCGTCATCCACCACGACCAGGAATTCGCCCCGGGCGTAGGCCTTGATGGCGTCTTCGATGCTGGACAGCGGCATCAACCGCTCCCTTCGTTGGCAGGGATGCGCCCGGCAGCCAGCAGGCCGGCCACGTAGCGGGCGAGGACATCGGCCTCGACATTGACCTGGTCGCCGGGAGCCCGGCGGCTGAACGTCGTGACCTGGAGGGTGTGTGGGATGAGGGCCACGTCGAACGTGTCGTTGTCGACGGCAGCCACGGTCAGGCTGGCCCCGTCCAGAGTGACCGAACCCTTCTCGACCACCTCGCCGGCCAACTCGTTGGGTAGACGAAAGGACAGCCGCCGGGAGCCGTCGGACAATTCCCGAACGGCCAACACCTCGGTGACCATGTCGACGTGGCCCTGGACCACGTGGCCGCCGAACCGCCCACTGGCGGCCAGCGGTCGCTCCAGGTTGACTGGATCGCCGGGACACAGGCCACCGACGGTGGTGCGGTCGAGCGTTTCGGGGACGGCATCGACGGCAAACCAGCCGTCCGCCCACTCCACGACGGTGAGACAGCAGCCATTCACGGCGATGGACGCTCCGAGGGTCACATCGTCGAGCACGGTCGTCGCCTCGACGACGACGCGACGACCGTCGCCAACCTCGTCGACCGACCGAACGGCGCCGAGTTCCTCAACGATTCCCGTGAACATGTGTCCCGTTCTCTCCTGCGTATCCGATCCCCGGGAGGGGTCGCGGGAGCCGACGGGACCCGGCGCCGACCGCCACGACCGACGGTGACCCGAAGGGCCAGCGGTCGCGACGACGACTCCGCTTCCGACGTCCTCTCCCATCCGGACTCTGACCGTCGGCCCAGGACTCGCACCTGATCGGCCCCGGAAGGCGCCTCACGGCGACCTTCCGGGGTTCGCGGGCTAGTCGGATCGCTCCGATTCACCGCCGGTCGGGACTTTCACCCAACCCCGAGGACTGTGTTGTGCAGATCAGCGTACCGGCGGTCCGGTCCGGGGCACCCAGCCGGGTCCGCGCTCAGTAGACGCCGAGGAGGCGCCCTGACATGGCCAGCACTGCTACCGCTATCACCGGACGAACCGCCCGAGCTCCCCCGGCCACGGTAAAGCGGGCACCGAGACCCCCGCCGGCGGCAAAGCCGACGGCTAGGACGAGAGCCGGAGCCCAGTCGACCAGGTCCCGGGCGATGAACACCGGGAGGGCGGTGACGGTGACCACCAGGATGACCACCACCTTGATGCCGTTGGCAAGCACTAGGTCCAGGCCGGACCGGGACAGGGCCAGTACCAAGAGCAGGCCGATACCGGCCTGGAACGCCCCGCCGTAGCAACCCACGCCGAAGAACACGATCCCCGCTGTGGTCGGCGACCAGTGGCGAGCAGCCGCACCGACCTTCGGGGGGCGAAGCGACAGGACTAAGAGCGGGACCATCACCACCCCGAAGGCCCGTTCAAAGGTCTCGGCGGCCAACTGGGAAACCAGCAGCGACCCGGTGAGTGACCCAGCGACCAGAGGCACCAGCACCGGAAGCGCCCGGGACACGCCGGAGACCCTGAGCCGGCGGAAGGTAGCCATGGCACTGACGTTGGAGGCCAGGATCCCAACCCGGTTGGAGCCGTTGGCGACGTCGCCCGGCACGCCGGCCAGCACCAGGAGCGGCACGGTCAGCAGCGACCCACCCCCGGCCATGGTGTTCACGCAACCTGCGAACAGGCCACCGACGACCAGCAGGACGACGTCGAGAGGGTCCACGCGAGGTCCGGTCAGGCCAGGGCGGCCCGGGTGTCGACCACGTCCCGGTGGAGTTGTTCCACGAGCGCCTCGAGGCCGTCAAAGGTGCGCTGGCCGCGGAGCCGCCGCGCGAACCGAACCCGGGCCTCTTCGTCATAAAGGTCGGGGCCGCCATCGTCCGGCCCGCCCACGTCGAGCAGGTGGGCCTCCAGCAGCACAGCACCATCCTCGTAGAAGTGGGGCCGGGTCCCCAGTGAGACGGCCGCCGGATGCACCGTGCCGTCGGGCCTCTCGTACCAGCCGGCGTATACAGCGTCCTCGGGAAGCAGAATCGAGGGATCGACACGGACGTTGGCTGTTGGGAACCCCAGTTCCCGGCCTCGACGGTCACCCGTGCCAACCACGCCTCGGACCTCGTAGGGGCGACCCAGCATGGAGTTGGCCCGCTTCAGGTCGCCCCGGGCCAGGGCCCGCCGGATGAAGGTGGACGAGACCTGCTCGTGGTCGCGAGCCGGGCTGCCGGTCAAGCCGATCAGGCCCAGGCCCAAGACCTCGAAGCCCATCCTGGAGCCCATGTCGCGCAAGAGCGCTACGTTGCCCAAGCGCTGGTGGCCGAAGTGGAAGTCCTCCCCGACCACCACCAGCCTGGCTCCCAGGCACCCGACCAGCACGTCGGCCACGAACTCCTCGGCGGACTCCAAGGCTCGCACCTCGTCGAACGGCACCACCACGGTCAGATCCACGCCCGTGGTGGCCAGCTGCTCCAACTTCTGCTCGTTGTCAGTCAGCAAGAGCGGCGCCGACTCGGGTCGGACCACGGTGGCCGGATGCCGGTCGAAGGTGACGACCGCCGAGGCCAACTCCCTCTCTTTGGCCAGGCGTCGGACCTCGGCGACCACCTGTCGGTGGCCGACGTGCACGCCGTCGTAGGCGCCGATGGTCAGAGCGGTCCCCGGCGACGAGGGGTCGTGGGGGCTCAACTCCCGGCGGATATCCACAACGGCGAGGCTAGCGAGCGGCTGTCGGTCCGTCGGAACCGTTCAGGAAACGGCAGGGGCCAGGACGACGACCGGCTTAGCCCCACCCCGGTGGGGCTCGTACACGGCCAGCAGCGCCCCGTCCGGTCCGTGGACCGGCCACGGGCCCACCTCGGTGGACCCCGGCTCCACGCCCAGGCGGTCGAGGTCCAGCGGTCGGCCGAAGGAAACGTCGACGGCCGTGGCCTCGTCGACATAAACGCCACCCAGATCGCGTAGGGCCTCGGTCATGGGCAGCAGGATGGGGGTCTCGACTGGGCGGGCCTCGACCTCGGTGAACGACCCGATCGAGGTCCGACGGAGGTCCCGGAGATGGGCGCCACCGCCGAGGGCCGCCCCGAGGTCAGCGGCAAGTGTGCGGATATAAGTCCCCGAGGAGCAGGCCACCGCTACGTCGTAGGTGCCCTGCTTGTCACCGGGTACCACGTCGAAGCGGTGCACGGTCACCGTTCGGGGACTTCGTTCCACCTCACCGCCCTCCCGAGCGATCTCGTGGAGTCGCCGGCCACCGACCCTGACCGCCGACACCATGGGCGGAACCTGCTGGATCTCGCCAACGAACGCCCGTGCGGCGGCCACCACCTGGTCCGGATCCACGGCCGACATGTCGTGGACGGCGGTCACCTCACCCGAGGCGTCCAGCGTCGATGTCTCGGTGCCCAGGACGACCCGGCCCGTGTACTCCTTGGGCAGGGCCGTCAGGAAGCGGAGCAGGCGGGTGGCCCGACCCACACCGAGGACCAGGACCCCGGTGGCGTCGGGGTCCAACGTCCCTGAGTGGCCCACCTTGCGGGTGCCCAGCACGCCCCGGGAGCGCGCCACCACGTCGTGACTGGTCCAGCCGGCCTCCTTGTCGATAACGACGACCCCGTCGGGTTCGGCCGGCCGGTCGGCCACCTCACTCCTCCTCGTCGAACGGGGTAAGCCCGCGGAGGATCTCCTCGATGCGGTCAGCAGAGCGGACCGTGTCGTCGACTACGAAGGTCAACGGGGGGACGCGTCGAACTCGGGCCTGGGATCCGATGGCCCGTTGGAGCCGCGGCCGGTGCTCGGCTAAGGCCTCCAAAAGCCCGTGGTCGTCGACATCAGAGGTGACGTAGACCCGGGCCATGCTCAGGTCGCGGTCGGTCTCCACACCGGCCACGGTGAGGAATCCCAGGCGGTCGTCGTCGATGCGTTCAACCTCGTCGGCCAGGATGCGCGTCAAGAGCTCGTTGAGCCGATCGGCCCGGTCGTAGCCGCGGGTGGCCCCACCCGAGCGACGCCCCTGGGGTGCTCCCCGTCCCATGGCCGACCCCTAGGCGCGGGGAATCTCCCGTTCCTCGAACGTCTCGATGACGTCGCCCTGCTTGAGGTCCTGGTAGTCGGAGAGCCCGATACCGCACTCGAAACCCGACTGGACCTCCCGCGCGTCGTCCTTGAACCGGCGGAGCGAGCTGACCTCGCCCTTCCAGATAATGGCGCCCTCCCGGAGGAAGCGCACCTTGGAGCCGCGGGTGATGGTGCCGTTGGTGACGTAGCAGCCGGCGATCTTCCCAATGCGGGGGACGGAGAAAATC
>JAKURX010000089.1 GCA_022451505.1 Acidimicrobiales bacterium
CGGGCGATGTTGTGGGTGATGTGGTCCCAGAGTCTCGACAACATGCTTGATGACGCCCTCGCAGAACTCCACGGCACCCCCCACGCCGACGATGACGTTGTCCTCGACCGGTTGGGTCGGTCGATCATGGACTCCCATGCCATCCGGCTCCTAGGACATCGCCAGTTGGCCAAACAGCAGCGGGGTCTGGTTCCGGCCGAACAGTCGATCCTCAAGTTGATGGGTTCGGAGGCCCAGCAGGATCTGGCCGCCCTGATGCTTGAGAGCCTCGGAGCCTCCGCCCTTGACCAAACCGTCGACTCGACCCTCCGCTTCCCCTACGAGACCGACCGGGGTGCGGTGTCGTGGTCGGACCGTTACCTCTTCACGTTCGCTGGAACAATCAGCGGCGGAACCAGCGAGATCCAGCGCAACATCGTGGCCGAGCGGGTGCTTGGCCTTCCTCGAGGATGAATCTGTGGACTTCGAACTGACCGACGACCAACTTGAGTTGCAGCGGATAGCTCGAGACGTCCTGGATCGTGAGGTCCCCGCCTCTCTAGCCCGAGACATAGCCGAGGGTTCCGGCTCAGCGGATCATCTGTGGGCCACGCTGACCAGCCTGGATTGGCCGGCGTTGTGTCTCCCGGAACCGGTCGGAGGCCTCGGCCACGGGTGGGTCGAACTAGCTGTCCTGCTTGAGGAGATGGGTCGGCATGTAGCGCCTGGGCCCTTCGCGGCCACCGTTGCCCAGTTCGTCCCAGCAGTTCGCCATGCTGGCACCCCGGATCAGCAGGAGCGTTTCCTCACCCCGGTGGCTGCTACGGGAGCCACCGGAACCTTGGCCGTAGACGAGGGGGCGGGTACCTGGGACCTTGACCAGATCAGCGCCTCGGCCACCCGGGATGGTGATTCGTTCGTCCTGTCGGGGATCAAGTGCTTTGTGGTGGATGGGGCCTCCGCGGAAGAGATCGCCGTGGTCGTCCGCATGGACGGCGGACTGCGGGTCGTCGTCGTCCCTGGTGGGGCAATAGCGGCCCGGGAGCTGGACCCGATCGATGCCACCACCCGACACGCCACCATCGATTTGGAGGGTGTCCGGGTGGGTTCCGATCGACTGCTCATGGGTTCTGATTCCGACGATGTGGTGGTCCGAGCCGTGCAGGAGGCCACCGTCGGGGTGGCTGCCTCGACGCTGGGGGCATGCCAGCGGATTCTCGATTTGAACCTCGACCACGCCAGAGAGCGAGAACAGTTCGGTGTGCCTATTGGGTCGTTCCAGGCGGTCAAGCACAAGTTGGTTGATATGTATTGCCTGATTGAACGGGCCCGGGCGCTGGTCTATTTCGCCGCTTTGGTGTTTGACTCGGACGATGAGCGACGGGCCATCGCCACCTCGATGGCCAAGGCCGGGGCGGGTGAGTGTCAACAGCGCTGTGTTCAAGATGGTCTTCAACTCTTCGGTGGGATCGGCTACACGTGGGAGCACGAACTCCATTTGTTCCTCCGCCGGGCCAAGGTCGGGGAACTGCATTTCGGAAGTAGTTCGAGTCATCGACGCAGGATCGCCCGGTGCGCACTGAGCGCACCTTGACCAGACAAGGAGAATCGACATGGACGATGTCCTCGGTTACGAAGGTGCGAAGGTCCTGGTCACCGGTGCGGCATCGGGCATGGGAGCGGCCACTGCGTCGATCCTCGCTGAGTTGGGTGCTGAGGTCCACGGCCTCGACATCCAGGACGGCGACGGATCGCTGAACAACCTCCATCGATGCGACCTCGGCGACCCGGAGGCCATCGACTCTGTGGTGGAGGCGGTCGGCGGGCCCATTGACAGTCTGTTCAACTGCGCCGGACTTCCCACCACGGCACCCGACCGCCAGGTGATGCTGGTCAACTTCTGCGGACACCGGCACCTCACCGAGGTGGTCATCCCGTTGATGGTCCCGGGGGGGTCCATCGCTTTCATCTCATCGGTGGCCGGGATGGGGTGGATCGTCAACGCGGCATCCATGTTGGCCTTCGTGGCCGAACCCGACTTTCCGGCAGGAGAGGCCTGGCTGGATGCCAACCCCGAGCCGTGGACAGCCAACGGTTACGCGTGCTCGAAGGAGGCCATAAACGCCTACGTGGCCTGGCGGGGCTTCCAACTCGCCCCGGAGGGCATACGACTCAACAGCCTGAACCCCGGGCCCACCGACACGCCGATGATGCCGTCGTTCATCGAGTCGCAAGGTCAGGAGTTCTTCGACAATTTCCCCAAACCCATCGGCCGTAATTCGACGGCCGAGGAACAGGCCTGGTGCCTGGTCATGCTGAACAGTCCACGTTCCAGCTATGTGGTCGCCACGTCGGTCTTTGCCGATGGTGGCTTCACCGGGGGACTGTTTACCGGTGGCATCGACCCGACGGTGCTCATGCCACAGGAGTAGGACCGATGGCCGGCCTAGGGTCCGGCAACTAGAGGATGGCGCCGCTCTCCTTCATGGCCGCCAGTTCATCCCAACTGACTCCCAGTTCGTTGAGCAGCACCTCGGTGTGCTCGCCCAGTTCGGGGGCCCGCTCGACGCCTACCGGGGTCTCGTCGAACTGTGCCGGGCTGGCCACCAACTGCACCTGGTCGCCGTTGGCGGCTTTCATGGTCGGGAGGTAACCGTTGGCCACTGTCTGGACGTCTTCGTAGAGTTCGGTGAGGGTCTGGAAGGGAGTCCAGACGCCGGAGAAGTCCTCGAGCCGCTCCCTCCAGTACTCCAGAGTTTGGGAGCCGAATGCCTCGTCGAGTTGGGCGATGCACTCGCTGGTGTTCTCAGCCCGAACCGCCGAATCGGCGAACTTCGGGTCGGTGGCCAGATCCGGCCGGTCTAGCCGTTCGCAGAGGTCGTCCCAGTGCTTGTCTGACTGAAGGAGGATCAGGCTTATGAACCGGTCGTCAGAGGTCCTATAAGTGTTGACGCCGGGGTTCGGGATCTGGGTGCGATCCCCGGCTGGTAGTCGACCGAACCCAAACAATTTGGCTGCCACTACCATCGGCGAGAGCTGCCAGATCGCGGTGGCTAGCAAGGAAACGTCGACCACGCTGGGCTCGCCGGTCCGTTCCCGTTTCACCAGTGCTGCCGAGACGGCCCCAGCTATGGCCAGGCCCCCCATCACGTCTCCGAAGGCGGGCGACGGTTGACCCTGGGGCCAGCCGTCTGGTCCCTCGGGGAAGACTGCACTCAACCCGCCCCGGGCCCAGAACGACGCCCCGTCGTAGCCGCCCTTCTCGGCGTCAGGGCCCTTCGGTCCCTGGCCGGAACCCCGGGCAATGATGAGGGCGGGGTTCCGGTCCCGGAGGTCGTCTACGTCGATTCCCAGCCGATGCCGGACCGAGGGCAGATAGTTGGTCAGGAACACGTCAGCCGTTTCGATGACCTTCATGAATGCCTCGTGGCCGTCGGGATTGGCCACGTTGATGGCCAGGGACCGCTTGCCCCGGTTGGGTTGCTCGACCATGAAATTGACACCCCCGGCGCCTCCGGGCAGGAGACCGGACGAGATCAACCCGCGCTGGGGGTCGCCTCCATCTGGGCTTTCGACCTTGAGGACGTCGGCTCCCCAGTCGACCAGTACCGAGGCGGCCGACGGGACGAACATCCAGCTAGCCATCTCGACGACTCGAATACCTTCCAGTGGACCGGACATGGTGTCTCCAACTCTTCTCGTTCTGCTTGATAGTTCCCCGTGGGAGCCCCCGGTCAGCTTTCCGCTGGCCAACCCACGGTCTTGGTTTCCGTAAAGATCTCAAGTCCTTCTATGCCGCACTGCCGGCCGAGGCCGGAACCTTTGTAGCCGCCGAACGGTGCGTCGGCTCCGTACCAGATTCCGCCATTAATGCCCAGGGTGCCGGTGCGGATCCGACGTGCCACCGCCTTGGCCCGATCCAGGTCGGCTGAGGTAATCATGCCGCTGAGGCCGTAGGTCGACTCGTTGGCGATGCGCACAGCGTCATCATCGTCGTCGAACCCGATTATCACCAGTACGGGGCCGAAGATCTCCTCCTGGGCGATTGTCATGGCGTTGTCCACGTCGGCAAACAGGGTCGGTTCCACGTACCACCCCCGGTCGAGGTGGTCGGGACGGCCACCTCCGGTGACCACGGTCGCCCCTTCGGCTCTTCCCTGTTCTATGTAGTCGAGCACACGCTCCTGCTGGCGGCGGGAGATCTGGGGGCCCTGGAGCACCGAGAGGTCGGTCGGGTCGCCGTAGGCCCAGTTTTCGAAGGCGGCACGGGCCAGTTCGACCGCCTCGTCGTAGTGGCTCCGGGGGACCAGAAGGCGGGTCGGGATGGCACATCCTTGGCCGCCGTGCATGCAGCACACAGCTGATCCGGCCAGCGTGGCTTCCAGGTCGGCGTCGTCTAAGACCAGGTTGACCGACTTGCCACCCAGTTCCAGGAACACCCGTTTGAGAGTGGGAGCCGCGGCTTCCAGGATCCGTCGGCCGGTTGCCGTAGAACCCGTGAAGGCCACCATGTCGACCTCGGTCGATGTGGAGAGCACCTCGCCGACCAGGTGGTCGGCTGAGGTGACGATGTTGACCACCCCGGGCGGGATGTCGGTCTCTTCGGCGATCAGGCGACCGAGACGTGTTGCGTTCCACGGGGTGTCTGGGGCGGGCTTGAGGACGCAGGTGTTTCCCATGGCCAGCAGGGGTCCCAGTTTGTTGAGGATGATCTCTATCGGGAAATTCCACGGCACGATCACCCCGACCACACCCACCGGCTCCTTCCAGACCTCCCGTTCGGTCTGGTAGCCCACACCCATGGCGTCCTTGGGGCCCAGTGATCGCGACCATTCGAACTCGTCGATCATGTCTCTGGGCCACCGCAGCGCCTCACGCAGTGGAGCGTCCAATTGGGGCCCGTAGGTGATCAGGGCCGGCGTTCCCGCCTCGGCAACCAACTCCTGTCGGAGGTCCTCCTGTTCGGACTCGATGGCCGTCTGGAGCTGGTCCAAGCAGGCCTTGCGAGCCTCGGTGTCAGAGGCCCATCCGGTTGTTTCGAAGGCCCGGCGGGCCGCATCAACAGCCCGGGCCATGTCGGCCGGCGAACCGTCGGCCACCGGGCCGAGAACCTCCTCGGTGGCCGGGTTGACGTTGTCGAAGGTGGCACCACTCTCAGCGTCGACCAACCTCCCGTCGATGAGCATCTGGTTCTCGCCCACGGCAGATCTCCTCTCGTTTCGCGTCGTAGCCCGCCTACCAGACCAACGGGAGGTCGGCGATCTGGCGCAGGCCTGGGGAGTAGTCGAGTTCGACGCCTTCCGGGACCCGGTATTCGGGGATTCGGGCATGCCACTCCTCAAGGACCACCCGCAGTTCCATTCGGGCCAGGTGGGAACCTAGGCACCGGTGTACCCCACCGCCGAAGGCCAGATGTTTGTTCACCCGGCGGTCGACGTCCACTGCCTCCGCCTCGTCCCAGGCCCGTTCGTCGGTGTTGGCCGATCCCAGCACCACCGACACCACCTCGTCGGCAGCGATCGGGCAACCTGATAGTTCGGTGTCCTGGGTGGTGACCCGGACTACCGAGGTCACCGGGGTTTCCCAGCGGAGCATTTCTTCAACCGCGTGTGGGATAACTGACGGGTCATCGGCCAGTCGACGCCGTTCGGCAGGATGTAGGGCCAGGCGGGCCATCATGCAGTCCAGAGAGGCGGTCACCGTGTCGAGACCGGCCAGGAAGAACAAGTAGCAGATGTCGATGACCTCTTCCGGGGTGAGACGCTCTCCGTCGACCTCAGCGTCGAGGAAGCCGGAGATGAAGTCGTCCCGCGGGGCTTCCAGCCGCTCGTCGAGCACTTCCTGGAGTACTGCGTAGATCCGGGCGCCTGCGGCGTCGACCATGGCTGAGCGCTCTTCGGGGGTTCGGGCGGTCGGTCGGATGATGCCGTCTTTGAGGGCGACGAACTCGGTGGCCCGTGAAACCGGGAGGCCCAGTAGTTCCAGGAACACGGTGGAGGGGAGCGGCTCGGACACCGCGGCGTGATAGTTGCACCCTCCGTCGTCAGCCACGGCCTCCACGAGGTCAGAGACCAGCGCTCGGGTCCGGTCCTCTAGGAGGGCGATCCGACGTGGCGCGAACAGCGGATCAAGCAGTTTTCGGTACTTGGCGTGGTCCGGGGGATCGATCTGCAGGGGGATGAGCGGGCGGACCTGGCCGATGTGTACCGCGTCGAACCTCGACGAGAAAACATCGGGGCTTCGTAGGACAGTCAACACGTCGGCATGGCGGCCCACCAGGTGGGCGTCGGCGTTGGCTCGTGAGGGAATGATCCCGGGCAGGGTCACCACCGGTCCGCTGTCCCGCAGCATCCGGTACCCCGATTGTGGATGGCGATTGAACTCAGGATTGTTCATCTGGAGGCCACCTGCGGTGTCCCCGTTGAGGCCGATGTTGGCCTCGCTCTCTCTGTCGTCCGGGGCTCCCGTCATCTCGTCCTCCGATCAGTCACCGGTCAGGGAAATTGCATCCTCAGGACAGTTATCGGCCCCGAGGCGAGCAGACTCCGCCAGCCCCGGAGGCACCGTCACGGCGACGACCAGCCCACGCCCGTCGTCGTCGGGTTCAAATACGACGGGGGCGAGGACGTAGCAACGCCCGTGACCCTGGCACCGTTCTTGATCGAGGCGCACTTGCACACCTACGGCTTACCCCCCAGTACCGGTCGATGGACAATCGGGGGCGCCCGATAGGTCGACAATTCGGATAGAGCCCGGCCGATGACAAGAAGAATTTCAGGATTCCAGGTGGAGGAGTTCGCGGAGGTTGCCGCCCATGATGCGAGCCGTGTCCTCGGAAGACAGTGACTCGGGGAGGTCATCGACGAAACTCACCGGGTTGCCCAGCCCCTCCGGGTGCGGGTAGTCGGACCCGAAGAGCAGACGTTCGGGCCCCATGATGTCCACCAGACCCTCAAGAGCGTCCTCCCAGAACGGGTTGACGTAAACGTTGCGGCGGAAGGCCTCGACGGGGTGTTCGTCGAACTCTTGAGGCATCTTCTTGTAGATCGACTCCAGCCCGTCGACTAGGGGCTTCACCCAGGTTCCGCCGTTTTCGATCGTGGCGATTCGCAGATTTGGGAATCGGCTAAAGGCGCCATGACAGACCATGGCGTTCATCATGTCGGTGATGGCCCGGTTGGCCATGACGAGCGACCGGAGGGGATTGGGTTGGAAGGGCAAGAACTCGGT
>JAKURX010000009.1 GCA_022451505.1 Acidimicrobiales bacterium
AGGCGGGCTGGGACGAAGTCCGGCGACTCCGCTTTGAACGCCAGAAGCAACTGGGGATCATGGCCGACGACGTGGTTCTGCCGCCCCGGAACACCGAGGAGAACTACGCCGTGCGGGCCTGGGACGAACTCACGGTGACGGAGAAAGAGGTCTTCGCCCGCTACCAGGAGATCTTCGCCGGGATGGTCGACAACGTGGACCAGAATCTAGGACGGCTCCGGACGGGCCTGGAGGAGATGGGGGAGTGGGAGAACACCATCGTGGTATTCACCTCCGACAACGGGGGGAGCCGTGAAGGCTTGGACAACGGCACCTCGGCCTACTTCCGCACCCTCATCGGCCAGACCCGACCCAACCCCCTGGACTCCGTTGAGCTGGACCACTCCCGAATGGACCTGATGGGTGGCCCGCAGACCTTGCCCCACTACCCGTCGGGGTGGGCCATGGTGTCGGGCACCCCGTTCCGCCTCTACAAGATCAACACTCACCAGGGTGGACACCAGGTTCCGTTCATCCTGTCGAAAGGCTCGGGCCTCCCTGGAGCAGGGGGTATCCGGCGCCAGTATCAGCACATCACCGATCTCCTGCCCACCGTCCTGGAGATGGTGGGCGTTGACCTGCCCACCGCGCGCGACGGCCGGCCGGTGCCACCTCCCGCTGGGGCCAGCTTCCAGAAATCGCTGGACGATCCGGACGCCTCCAGCACCCACCCCGAGCAGTACTACGAGCAGATGGGCCATCGCGGCATGTACCGGGACGGTTGGTCGGCTGTGGTCTGCCGGAAGCCCCGGACACCGTTCAGCGGGGAGGAGTGGGAGCTCCACAACCTGGCTGAGGATCCGACGGAGAGTCAGAACCTTGCCGCCGACTACCCCGATCTGCTGGCCGAGCTGGTCGAGGCATGGGAGCAAGCGGCGTGGGCCAACCAGGTGTTTCCCCTCGACGAGGGCAACAACCTGAAGAACCTGCTGCGACCCCCGTGGAGCACCGAGACGGCCGCCGAGGCCCACTTCCTACCCGGCAGCCCGACTACCGAGCGGTACCGGTCACTACAACTCGTCAACTACCGCTCCTTCGAGGTCGAAGTGTCGCTCGAGGTGACGGCCGATGACCACGGAACGCTGGTGGCCCACGGCGACCAGGGCGGCGGCTATGCCCTCTACGTAGTGGACGGGTGGCTCCAGCTGGCCTGGAACGGCTACGGCTCGCTAGTGGAGGTGGACGGCGGACCGGTCGCCCCGGGGACCACCTCGGTGGTGCTGGCCGTGGAAGCGGTTGGGGACCTCGTCGTCCACGCCCAGCTCCGGGTGGACGGGGCAGTCACCGGCGGGGCCCGGAACCTTCCGGCCCTGACCGCCATGGCGCCCTTTCAGGGCATCGACGTAGGGATTGACCGGCGTTCCCCGGTGTCGTGGGAGGTCCGGGAGCGGTTCGGGACCTTCCCGTGGACGGGGACGCTGCACCGGGTGACCTACCGTCCCGGGGAGTTGGCGCCGGACGCCGGCCCCCGATGGCTGGATGTCTTGCGCGAGGCCGGAACAAAATACGAGTAGACGGGAACCCACGATGGACCTAGCCGACCTAGTCGACCCGGCCCACACCGCGTTATGCGTGGTGGAGTGCCAGAACGGGGTGGTCGGGCCGGCGTCCAGCATTCCCGCGGTGGCCGCTGCTGTGGCCGATGCCGACCTGCTGGCCCGTCTCGGAACCCTGGCAGCCGTCGCCCGGTCAGTCGGGGTCCGGGTAGTGCACTGCACCTTCCGGTCCCGGGCAGACCTGTGGGGCGGAAACCGGAACTCTCGGCTGTTCGCAGCCGCCCGGAAGTCCGAAGTCCAGCAGGTTGAGGGGACGGCGGCCGTGGAACCGGCAGCCGAGCTGGGATTCGACGCCGACGTGGACGTCGTGGTGTCCCGGTCCCACGGCCTGTCGGCAGCGTCGGGAACCCAACTGATCCCCCTCCTCCGGAACGAGTCGGTGGCCACCGTGGTGGTTGTCGGCGTATCGCTGAACGTGGCCGTCCCCAACACAGTGTTCGACCTGGTCAACGCGGGCTTCCAGGTCGTGGTGCCCACCGACGGCTCTGTGGCCACCGATGCCGACTACGGCAACCGGGTCCTCGAGCACACGCTGGCCCACGTATCCACCCTGACCGATGTGACAACCCTGGCCGGCGTCTGGCAGCGCTGAGAGAGGCCGGCTCAGCCGGTGCGGCGCCTCCGAACCCCGAAGGCCAGCGAGAGCAGGATCCCCACCAGGACACCCTGCTCCACCTGGGGGGCCAGGGCCAGCGTGGCGGCGAACGTCACCCAGGCCACCAGGGCGTCGCTGGTCGAGCGCCGGACCATTCCCACCAGCTCCGCCGGTCTGACCAGGCCGACCACGGCGGCGATGACCACCCCACCCAGAGTGGCTCGCGGCAAGGGAGCCAGGACATCGGCGAAGGGCAGGAAGACCAGGACGGTCACCCCAGTGACCAGGCCCGACCACCGGGTGCGGGCGCCGGCCAGACGGTTCAGCGAGGACCGGCTGAATGATCCACCTACCGGGAAGGAGCCTGAGAAGGCGGCGACTACGTTGGCCACCCCCTGGCTCACGAACTCCCGGCTGGCGCTCCACTTCTGGCCCTCCGCGTCAGCGAACACCCGGGCGATGGACGCCGGCTCCGCGTAACCGACCAGGGCGATGAGGATCCCTCCCACCAGGAGCGATCCCGTCGATCCCCACGGGAGGTCGAGCGACAGGTTGGGCATGCCAGTGGGGACGTCGCCCACCACCGGACCCCCGTAGTCGGCCAGCCGGCTGACCAGGATGCCGCCCCCCACGGCCACCAACGCACCGGGGAACAGCCGGTGGATAACCCGACGGCCAGCCAGCACTAGTAGCACCGTCACCACGGCGATGCCTAGGGCTGCCGCCTCCCACCGGTCCGGGTGGCCGAGGGACCAGCCGGCCCGCCAGAGCACTCCGCCCTCCGGGGCGACTACGCCGAAGGCTTTCGGGAGTTGGGAGGCCAGGATCAGGATGGCCGCCGCTGACGTGAAGCCCGTGACTACGGGGTCGCGCATGAGGTAAGTCACGACTCCAAGGCGGAGGAGCCCGAGGACCAACCGGGTTACCCCGACCAGCAGGGCTAGCAGGGCGGCCAGGGCCACATAGTTGGCCGTACCCACCTCGGCCAGACCGGCCAGGGCACCGAAGGTCAGGAGGCTGGTCAGGGCCACCGGCCCGGTCTGCAGGTAGGGCGAAGAGGCGAAGAAGGCGGCCAGGATGGGGGGGAGGGCCGAGGCGAAGAGACCCAGGTGGGGGGGCAGCCCGGCCAACTCGGCGTAGGCCATGGACTGGGGCACAAGCACCATGGCCACGCTCAGCCCGGCCAGGAGGTCGGCCGGAACTGGGCGGTTCGGGGGGGCGGACGGTCCGCCGGTCCGGTCGTCGGGCACCCTCGCACCCTACGGGGCGCCTCCGGGTCGTCGCCCATCACAGGGACCGGTCCGGCGCCGATCGGTAGCCTCGCCGGATGGCGGTCTCCGGGTATGACGTATGACTGGAGCCACAGAGTCGGGCAACGAGGTGCCCCTGTGGACCGGAACCCCTCGGGACCGGATCCCAGGAGACGGGGTCCCAATCCAACCGGCGGCCACCATCCTGCTGGTCGCCGATCGACCGGAGCTCCAGGTCCTGGTCCTCCGACGGACCGAGGCGTCGACCTTCGTGGCCGGCCACACCCTGTTTCCCGGCGGGAGGGTCGACGACGGGGACCGAGATCCCCGGTGGCCGGACCTGGTGGTGGGCCGGACGGCATCCGATGCCGTGCGGGCCCTTGGGGCGGACGACGGGTTGGCCTTCTGGACGGCGGCTGTTCGCGAGACCGTGGAGGAGGCCGGCCTGGTCGTGGGGATCGACGATCGGGTGCTGGCCGCCGACCTGGTACACCGGCGCCGTGACCTCGAGGAGCAGAGGGTCAACTTGGCCGACCTGGTGGCCGATCGGGGGGCCACCCTAGACCTGTCCGGCATCCACCCCGTGGCCCGGTGGGTCACGCCCATGCCCAGCAATAAGCGGTACGACACCTACTTCTTCGTGGCCGGTGTGGACCCCGGGGTGGAGCCGGTGGTCGACGGGCGGGAGGCCGTCCACGCCGCCTGGTGCCGGCCGTCCGACGTCCTCGGGCGGTGGCGGGCCGGCGAGGTCACCATGATCAGCCCGACCATCGCCATGTTCCAGCGGTTGGCCTCCTACGCCACCACGGGCGATCTGCTGGCCGCGGCGGCTGTCGGCGGACCCGCGCTGAGGGCCCGTATCCTCGATGAGTCGGCCTCGCCGGTCCGCTTCGAGGGCGATCCCGGCTACCACGACGAAGGGACTCGCGAGAGCTTGGGCTGGGTCTGGCTGCCAGTCGGCGACCTGCCGGATCCCACGGTCGGGTGGGATGCGACCACGCCCTGCTCGTAGAATTCCCGTCGTGACCGCCCCGTCTTATGTTCCCGCTCCCGTCGTGCGCGCCACCGAGAGGACCTACACGGGTCCCCGTCGGCGCCTCGGCGCCTGGCGTGCCGGTCGGCCCGGTGAGGTCGTGGACCAGGGCGGCCAGCCCTGGGGGACCCGCTTGGGCAGCCAGGGCCCTGATCAGGGGTTCGCCCTGCGGCTTGCCCGGGCGTTCCGACCCCGCCTCCGCCTCGGACCCGGCGAGCACGTAGCCGACGTGGTGGTGGGCTGCGTCGGCGTGGCCCTCAAGCGGGCTGCCCTGTTCGGCCGGGCTCCGGTAGCCGACGACCTGGAGGTGGCCTTCGGCCTGTTCGGGTTCCTGGACGAGCCACTGGTCGGACCGGCACTGGCGGAACGTCGACGTCTGTTCGCCGAGGTTTCTCACCACCACCAATACACCGAGGTGCGGCGCATCGTCGACCTAGTCCCGGACGCCACCCTCGGACTCACCCGGCAGGAAGCGCTGGATGCCCGGGACGCCGGACGCGCCTTCACCCCCTGATCCGGTCCACCACCGACCGTCCTGACTGGTGATCCCCGATCCGACCGGCCCGCAGAAGGGACGGCTCCTTGACTCGGTCCTGCCGGTAGCCCTGTTCCTGGTCCTGAACCGGGTGTGGGGCCTTGCTGCCGGTGTGGCCGGAGCCACCCTTTGGAGCATCAAGGTGGCCGTCTCCCGTCGCCGTCGCGGCGAGGTGGTCGGACGCTTCCTCCCCATCTTGGTGGCTTACCTGGTGGTCAGGGCCGGTGTGGGTATCTGGACCGATTCGGAGGCCGTGTACTTCGGGATCGGGATCGGCACCAAGGCCGCCATCGGCTTGGCCCTGATCGGCACCGTGGTGCGGGGACGCCCGATCCTGACCCGCTACGCGTCGGCCGTCGTCCCGTTCAGCGCCGAAACACAGGCCCATCCCGGATACCACCGGGTGATGGCCCGCCTGACCGTCCTCCTGGGGGCCTACCAGCTGGCCACCTCGATCTGGGATGTCTGGCTGTTCAACCGGACGTCGACCGACGGCTACGTCCTGATCCGGTTTGTGGTCGGGTGGCCGGCCGGAACGGTGGCCACCATGGCGGCTTTTCTGTGGGCCGACCGGGCCCTGCGGGTCGTCCCCGTCTGCCCGGGCCTGCTCGAGCTAATGGATCGGCCGGACCGTCGTTGACCGGGGTCGGCCGGTCAGGCCGGCTCCAGCTCCAGGTGGGCCTCGCGGAGCCCGTAGACGAACGAGTTCGGCATCTCCACTGGGGTGGTCCCGGGGACCAAACGCAGGCCGGCCACCCGGCTCACGAACTCCTCGAAGAACACCCGGATCTCTAGCCGGGCCAACGCCGCCCCGAGGCAGAAGTGGGTTCCGAACCCGAAGGCCAGGTGGTGGTTGGGCGACCGGGTGACGTCGAAGGCCTCCGGATCGGCGAAGTGGGCCGGGTCCCGGTTGGCCGACGAGTACATGAGGACCACCTGGTCGCCGGCCCGGACGGTGGTACCGGCCACTTCGGTGTCGGTGGCCGCCGTCCGGCACATGTTGTGGATGGGCGTTACCCAGCGGATGAACTCCTCAGTGGCCACGGTCAGGTCGGCGCCCTCGCGCAGCAGGGCCCACTGGTCGGGTTGTCGGGCCAGTTCCACCATGGTGCGGGCGAGCACCGTCCGTGTCGTCTCGGCTCCGCCGTCTAGGAGGAGCAAGCAGTCGGAGATCATCTCACTCAGGCCGAACTCATGGCCTTCGAGGCCTCGGTGCTGGCGGTCGATCCAGACCGACATGACGTCGTCCAGGGGACAGCCGTCGGTGACGCCGGGCTTCTTGGACTCGTAGAGTTCGGCGCAGGCGCCGGCGAACTCCATGGCGGCTGCGATCCCCGACTGGTCGTGGTAGCGGGGGCCGCCGCCCAGGGCAATGGTTCGCTCCGACCACTCCTGGAGCTTCGGCCACATCTCGGCCGGGAACCCGAGCAGGAGGCCGATCATCTGGGCCGGCAGGGGTGCCGCCAACTCGCCGACCACCTCGGACCGTCCGCCGGGTAGCACGTCGTCCAGCAGGCCGGTGACCACGCCGCGGACGTGGTCCTCCCACCGGCTGGTGGCCCGTGGGGTGAAGCGACGCGACACCACATTGCGACGCAGCGTGTGGTGGGGGTCGTCCAGGCCGATGATCGAGCGGTCCGCCGGAATGTTGGGCCGGTAGCCCCGCTCGGTCCCCGAGGAGACGAAGGTCTCCTTGTCCCGCTCGATGGCTACGACGTCGTCGTAACGGGAGATGCCCCACAGGTCGTTCACGGTGTCGCGGTGCACCGGGTCGTGCTCGCGCAGCCAGGCGTAGGTGGGGTAGGGGTCGCTGACGTAGAAATCGCCGTCCAGCAGGTCGATGCTCCGCGGCTGGTCCTTCGACATGGGCGGATCGTACGGTCGGGTCTGCGATCTGGGGGAAGCGGGTGTGGGCCCGCCACGGTTGCGACATGAGGGGAGGTGTTGTGCGAGCGGTCCGGACGGTGGACGGTGCGTTTCGGGTCGTCGAGGTCCCGGAACCCGACGGCGACGGCGTACTGGTCGAGGTGGCCTCGGCCGGAATCTGTGGATCCGACCTCCACATGGCCGGGTTCGGCCTTCCGGCCACGTTCGGGCACGAGGTGGCGGGGCGTTTGGTCGACGGGACGCCGGTGGCCGTCCAGCCCACGGTGGCCTGCGGGACCTGCGATCGGTGCTCGGTGGGTGCCGCCCAGCAGTGTCGATCGATGGTCCTCTACGGCATCGGCCGGGACGGCGGGATGGCTGACCGCCTAGTGGTGGAACCGTCCTGCCTGGTGGCCCTCGACGACCGGATTCCGGTGAGCGACGCCTGCCTGGTGGAGCCGATCGCCGTCTCGATCCACGCTGTCCACGTCGGAGGCGTGGAAGCGGGCAACCGGGTGCTGGTGGTGGGCGGAGGCACCATAGGGCTGACCGCCGTGGCGGCGGCCCGCTACGCCGGAGCCGAAGTGGACCTTTCGGCGAAGCACCCCCCCCAGGTAGAGGCCGGGGAGCGCCTGGGGGCCGGGACGGCGGCTACCGGGGAGTACGACGTGGTGGTCGAAGCGGCCGGCACCGAGGGAGCCCTGGCGACGGCCATCGACCGTGCCCGACCGGGCGGCACGGTGGCCATCCCCGGCGTCTACTGGGACGGAGTCGCCCTACCCAACGTCATGTCCATGTTCCTCAAGGAGGTCCGACTCCAGCCCTCGTCCATGTACGGGTGCTCGGGGCGCCACGGACCCGACGTGCGGGAGACCGACGAGGCAGCCGCCCTACTGGCCGCCGTCCCGGAACTGGTCAGCGCCGTAGTCACCCACCGGTTCGGGCTTGACGACGCTGAGGAGGCCTTCCGGGTGGCCGCCGACCGGAAGGCCGGGGCCATCAAGGTCGTCCTGGAGCCCTGACCCCGCAGGAGTGGTCCGTCAGGCCAAGACCATCGATGGGAACGGGAAGCGAGACTGGCGGGCGAAGACTTCGCGGACCAGGGGCTCGAACTCCTCCAGGGCCATCTCGTCGTAGTTTCGTTCAAAGCAGTTCTGGTCGTACTCGGCGCAGAAGGCGGCGCAGTCGTCGAACCACTCGTGCTCTCGGAACTGGTCCCGGGCGTTCGGGTCGGCGCCCAGGTGGTGGAAGTAGTAATACCCCTGGAACAGGCCGTGGTGCCGGACGATCCAGTGGGTCCGGTCGCCTACGTAGGGGCGGAGGATGTCGGCGGCCACCGCGCTGTGGTTCTCCGGAGCGATGGGGTCGCCCACGTCGTGGAACAGGGCGGCCACGACCATCTCGTTGTCCTCACCGTTGCGTAGCGCCCGGGTGGCACTCTGGAGGGAGTGGTGGAAGCGGTCCACCGGGTAGCCCAGGGTGGGCCCGGCCATGGCCTTCAGGGTGCCCAGCAGGTGGTCGGCCAGGTGGGCTGCCTTGTGTACGGCCAACTCTCGGCCCAGCAGCTCGTAGTCCCCGGCGGTGCCGTCCACCATGTGTTCAAAGCTCACGGTTTCCATGGCTGCGCAGTCTGGCAGGCGTGGACCGTGGAACCCAGCCCCGCTGGCCGGTGACGATCGACCAGTAGATTCGCCGCCGTGCCCGCCGTCGCCGTCTCCGGCCTGTCCAAGTCCTACGGGGACGTGGTGGCCGTGGATGACCTCTCGTTCACCGTGGAGCGCGGCGAGGTGTTCGCCCTGCTCGGGCCGAACGGGGCCGGCAAGTCGACCACGCTGGAGATCCTGGAGGGCCACCGGAGTCGGGACGGCGGCGCGGTCGACGTGCTGGGCCGGGATCCCGGAGATGGCCATCGGGAGCTTCGGGACCGCATCGGGATCGTCCTCCAGGAGGTCGGGATCGAACGGGAGCTGACGGTACGCGAGGTACTGGAGCATTACGGCGCCTGCTACTCGCGTCGCCTGCCGGTGGGCGAGGTGCTGGCCCTCGTCGGCCTCGACGGGCTGGGCGACCGGCGGACCCACCGCCTCTCGGGGGGCCAGAAGCGCCGGATCGACCTGGCTACCGGCCTCATCGGCGACCCGGACCTGTTGTTCCTAGATGAACCCACTACCGGCTTTGACCCGTCGGCCCGCCGCCAGGCCTGGGCGGTGGTCGACGGCCTACGGTCCCTGGGCAAGACGATCCTGTTGACCAGCCACTACATGGACGAGGTCGAGGCGCTGGCCGACCGCGTGCTGGTCATCGTCGGGGGCCGGGTGGTCGCCAGAGGAACACCGGCGGAACTGCGGGGCGACGCAGACCGAGAATCGTTAATCCGGGCCCGGTTCCCGGTAGAGGAAAGCGGCACGGTGGATGACCTGCTGGGCCGGCTGGTGGGCCGGTCCTCGGTGCGCAACGGGTTGTTGGAGGTCTGGACCCCAGCCCCGACCACCGACCTCCATCACCTCACCGGGTGGGCGGTGGAACGCGGGACGGCCCTCGACGGCCTGGAGGTGAGCCGGCCCACCCTGGAGGACATCTACCTGGACCTCATCTCCCAGAGCGACGGGGAGGAGAGCTCAGAACCCGGGGCGACCCACAATGGCTGACCGCTTTCCCTCTTCGGCTGGGCTGCTGGCCCGACAGATCGGCTACCAAAACCGCCTGTTCCGGCGGACGGCGATCTCGGCGTTCTTCACCCTGGCCTTCCCCCTGATCTTCCTGCTCCTCTTCGGGGCCATCTTCGAGGACATCGACGTGGCCTCCGGTCAGGTGGTCGCCGCCGCACAGTTCTACGCCCCGGGCCTAGCTGTGTTCACCGCCGTGTCGGCCACTTACACCAACATCGGGATCGTCACGGCGATCTACCGGGACGAGGGGGTTCTCATGCGGATCCGCAGCACGCCCCTTCCCCGGTGGGTATACATGGGCGGAGTGGTCGGCTCCGGCGTCCTCATCGCCCTGTTCGGCTCGTTGATCATGCTCGCCGTGGGCTTCGGGCTCTACGGCCTCGAGATGGAGGCTGACAGGATCCCGGCGGCTGTGGTCACCTTCGTAGTGGGGGTGGCGTCGTTCTCCCTGCTGGGCCTCGCCCTGGCGGCGGTCACGCCGTCCGGGCAGTCGGCCCCGGCGTTGGCCAACGCCACCATCCTGCCGTTGGCCTTCATCTCGAACGTCTTCATCGTGGTGCCCGATCCGGCCCGCTGGCTGGATGTTGCCGGCGACGTCTTCCCGCTGAAGCCGTTCATGGAGGCTTTCTACGCTGCCTTCGATCCGTTCCGGACCGGTTCGGCCTGGGAACCAGGCCTGCTGGCCAGGATCGCCGCGTGGGGCCTCTTCGGTGCCCTGGTCGCCGTCCGGCGGTTCCGGTGGGAACCGTCGACCGGCGGCGGGTCGGGAACCTCCCGGGGTCGACGCCGTCAGGGCTGACCTCCGGACGGCCGACTCGACGGGATCGGACCTCAGCCCTCCAGCGCTACCAGGTCCTCGGGACCGTCCACGTCCCAGGCCAAGTCGGGGTCCAAGAGGCTGCGCCACGGCAGACCGAGCCGCTCGGCCTCGGCCACGTGGGCGGCGAACGAGCCCGGGCCGTAGGCGAACCGGAAGCCAGCCCGGGTCGGGACGACGACCACCGGCGTTCCGTCGTGGTGGCGGTCGGGGACCAGGGTGATCCCGTCGAACGCCGCGCAGTGGTCCAGGCGGGTGGCCCGGGGAAGGTCGGCGTGGGCCACTACTACCGTGTCCACCCCGCGTTCGGCCAGTGCGGCGACGCCGACCTCAACGGCGTGGTTCAGGCCGGGGCGATCCGGGCGCACCACGTCGGCACCCCGGCTGCGGGCCCATGCCTCCACCTCATCGTCGTCGCAGGCCACGGTGACCGGCAGGGGGGCCGCAGCGTCCATCACGACCTCGGCCATGCGACGGGCCAGGTCGGCTCGGGCCTCGTCGTCCAGGGTCCCGACGAGTCGCTCCTTAGCTGCGCCGAAGCCCTTCACGGGGATCAGGACGGCCACCGATTCGGTCATCGGGTCACCCTACGGCCGAGCCGGAGGACGAGACCCGACGGGGTCCCGCCCGGGTCGGCGGGTCGGGCGGGCGTCGCCCCGTAGGGTGGCGTCATGTCGACCGGCGGCGTGACGAGGGCGGCGGTCCTGGGAGCCGGATCCTGGGGTACCACCGTGGCCGCCCTGCTGGCCCCCGTCGTGCCAACGGTGCTGTGGTCCCGGCGGCCCGAGGTGGCCGCCGACGTGGCCGCCGGACGGGGCAATCGTCACTACCTGGAGGGCTATTCCCTGCCGAGCTCGCTGGACGCCACCGACGACTTGGCGGCTGCCGTGGATGGGGCCGATCTGGTGGTGGTGGGCGTACCCACCGATGGCTTTCGGTGGGCGCTTTGCCAGGCCGCCCCCCACGTCGGTGATGGGGTGCCGGTTGTCAGCCTGGCCAAGGGCTTTGAGCAGGGGACTGGCTTGCGGATGTCGGAGGTAGCGGCCGAGGTGCTACCCGGCCGACCGGTGGGCGTCCTGACTGGGCCCAACCTGGCCCGCGAGATCCTGGAGGGCCGCTCGGCGGCCACAGTGGTGGCGTCTACCGACCCCGACACCACCGTCACCCTCCAGGGACTCCTGGCCACCGATCGGCTCCGCGTCTACACCAACGACGATTTGGTCGGCTGTGAGCTGGGTGGGGCCCTCAAGAACGTGATCGCCCTGGCCGCCGGACTGGCCGAGGGGCTAGAGACGGGGGACAATGCCCGGGCGGCTCTCATTACCCGGGGTCTGGCCGAGATGACCCGCCTGGGGGTGGCCCTGGGGGGCGACCCTATGACCCTGGCGGGGCTGGCCGGGCTGGGCGACGTGCTGGCCACTTGCATGAGCGCCCAGAGCCGCAACCGCTGGGTCGGGGAACAGGTCGGCCGGGGCGCCGCCCCGGCGGACGTGCTGATGGGGATGTCTCAGGTGGCCGAGGGGGTGGGGGCTACCGTCGTGGCCTGCGACCTGGCCGCCACCGCAGGCGTTGAGGTCCCGGTGGTCGAAGGTGTCCGGTCGGTGTTCCACGAGGGCCGGCCGCCGATTGAGGCCTGGTCGGCGCTCATGACCCGCCGTGCCGGGCCCGAGGTGTCGGGCTCCTGATGTTCCGGTTCCGTAACCGTGCGGGGTCGCGTCGCGTCCCGGCTCCCGCGGCGGTCGGAACCCGGGTGGGCACCGACGACGGGTTCCGGGCCGTGGTCGACACTCGGTCTGTCGTGCAGCCGCTGGGTGGCGGCCACCGGGTGGAGTGGTGGGTAGGCGGCGGGGACCGCTGGTACGACCCGTCCACCGAGGCTGCCGTGCGCCAGGTCCGGCCGGGGGCGGCACCAGTGCTCGAGACGCGCCTGCGGGTTTCCGGCGGTGACGTGGTGGCCACCACCTGGGCCGCGGTGGGACGAGGATCCACAGGACCGGCGGTGGTCGTCGAGCTAGCCAACGAGACGCCGGTTCCGGTGGCCGTGGCCGTGGCCGTCCAGGCTGCTTCCGGGGGCCAGGTCCGGCGCATGTCCGCAGACGGCCGGCGCCTGCTGGTCGACGGGACCACGGCGGTGGTGGTGGATCGGGAACCGGGCCGCTACGCCCTGGTGGATGCCGCCCAGGACCTGTGGGCCGTGGTCTCCGGGGGCGGGGCGCAGGTGGATCTGCCCCGTTCGGTCCGCTGCCGGATTGGGGCCGCGGCGGGCGCCCTGGTGGTCCCACTGCCCCACCGGGCCTCCCTGCGTTTTGCCGTACCGGCCGCCGACTTGGTGGAGAACCCGTCGGCTTCCTTCCCCGATGCGGACCGGGTAGCAGCCGGATGGACGGCCCGGTTGGTCGACGCGGCCACTGTCGACATTCCAGACGGGGTGCTGTCTGCCGGAGCCCACCGGGCCCTGGTTGACCTGCAACTGGCCGAGCCGACGGCCGTCGGTGCCGTCGAGCTGGCCCGGTGGGGCCTGGGCAGGCAGGCCGTGGAAACACTGGCCGCCACATTGGATCCGGCGGCCGAACGGTTGGTGGCGGCCGCCCACCTCTGGCGCCTCCACCGGGATCCGGCCTGGTTCGAGGGTCCATCGGGCCTACCTCTGGAGGACCTGGTCCGGGCACCGGCCGACCGAGTCGAGGCGGCGGGCGCCCTTGGGGTGCTGGCCGACTTGCTGGACGTCCGGGGGGAGGCTCGGTCGGCTGCCGATGCCAGGGAGGCGGCAGCCGGAGTGGCCCTAGCCAGCCTGCCACCGACCGATCCGCCCACGACAACGCTGCGCCACTTATCGGACTGCCTGGCCTGGGAGTCGGTCGACGGTCTAGACCTCCTCACCGAGGTGCCCGACGCCTGGCTGGGTGGGGGCATCGAAGTGCACGGCCTGGCCACTCCCCACGGCCGCCTGGGCTACGCCGTGCGCTGGCACGGCGACCGGCCAGCCCTGCTGTGGGAACTGGACCGGTGGGACGACCGGCCGGTGGTCCTCCGGGTCCCCGGACTGGACACCGCCTTCTCGACCGATGAGCCGACCGGCGAGGCCCTCCTGGCCGCCCCGGCCGGTCGGGTTTCGCCCCGGTCGGCAGCGGCCTCCCCGCCCGACGGGGGAGAGTTCTTCTAGGGTCGCCCCATGGCCGGCCGGAACCGCATGCGGGCGGCCCTGCGTGGCAAGGCCCCGGGGCTGGTCGCCGAACGCCAGATGTGGGAGGCCGGGCACGCCGTGGTGGCCGGCATGGACGAGGTGGGAAAGGGCGCCTGGGCTGGGCCCCTGACCGTGGCCGCCGTGGTCCCCGCTCGGACCCGGCGAATCACCGGCGTCCGCGACTCCAAGATGCTGACCGAGCCAGAGCGGGAGGCGCTGTACGACCGGATCACCGGCTGGGCCGAGGCGTGGGCTGTCGGGCACGCCTCCAACAATGAGTGCGATGACCTGGGCATGTCCGAGGCCCAGCGACTGGCCGCCCGGCGAGCCCTTAATGGCTTGGGCCGGGAGGTGGACCGGGTGCTCCTGGACGGCCGCTGGGACTTCGTGGGCGGCGGCCGGGCCCGCACCATCGTGAAGGGGGATGCCATCAGCCTGTCGATCGCCGCCGCCTCGGTGGTGGCCAAGGTAACCCGGGATCGGATCCTGCGGGAAGCCGACCGACGGTTCCCCGGGTTCGGGTTCGCCGCCTCCAAGGGCTACCCCAGCCCAGTGCACAGGGCGGCCCTGCGGGAACAGGGGGCCACCACCTACCACCGGAGGTCCTGGTCGTTCATGGCGGACCTCCCGCCGATCGGGGAGCCGCCCCGGGACCGGGCCGACGCCCCGGCCCGCCTCTTCTGATCCGCCCGCGTCGGTTCGGGCGCCGCGTCGCTACTGTGCGGCCCGTGCAGCGCACCGTCCGACTCCTGTGGCTCCTCGTGGGCTGGACGGCCGTGGTGTGGGCCGGCCGCCTCCGCAACGTCCTGGGGGAGGACGGGCTGACCGCGGGGGCCCGGGCGTGGCAGATCCTGGTCGCCGGGGTCTTCCTGGTGGCGGCCGCCCTGGTCGCCACCCTGCCCCTCGGCCTCTGGCACCGGCGTCCCCTGGGTTCGACCCGCCTGGTGTCCGTCTTCTGCCTGTGGACGATCGTCTTCTGGGCCGTGCGGGGTGGTGGCCTCCTGTTCGCCGAGCACGAGGCGGGCTTCAAGGTCGTTCACACGATGCTGGCTCTCGTTTCCATCGGGCTGGCCGTACTCCTCCAACGGGCCGCCCGGGCCGTGGGCCACGGCGCCCCCGTCGACGCCCGCTAGCCTCACCGGCCTATGGGCCAGCCGATCACCGTCGTCGAGAAGCCGTCGTCCCGGACCGGGGTCGTCCGGTACGAGACCAACCGTGCCCTGACCGGTATGGGCCACGAGCGCTACCGGGCCGGTGACGAGATCCTGGGCACCGCCCCGGCCGACGAGCTGGCCCGCCGCCTTTTCGACCGAGGCGGGATCACCGGAGTCCACGTGAACGGCAACGTGGTCACCGTCGAGCTGGCCGAAGCCGAAGCCGAAGGCATTGACGAGGTCATTGCCAGCCTCTACCTGTACTGGGTGGAGGGCGTCGAGGTCCCGAGCGACGACGAGCTGATGGGCGCCGACGGCTGACGCCTCACGGCAGGCCGTCCGTTGGCGTTGGATGACTGTCGGCTGATCATGCACGACGAGGTGGGGGGCGGGCCGCACCCGACGCCGTGGCCGGAGGACGACCGGTTGGACCCGCAGCTGCTGGCCGCCGGGGACCGGCGCAACGTGGCCGACCGCTACCGGTACTGGAAGCTCGAGGCCATCGTCGAGGACCTGGACGGACGTCGCCACCCCTTCCATGTGGCGGTGGAGAACTGGGAACACGACCTCAACATCGGCACGGTGGTCCGCAACGCCAACGCCTTCCTGGCCGCCGGGGTCCACATCGTGGGCCGTCGCCGTTGGAACCGTCGGGGGGCCATGGTGACCGACCGCTACCAGCACGTGGCCTATCACCCGACGGTGGAAGACCTGGTGGAATGGGCCGACGGTTGTGATCTGCCCCTGGTGGGGATTGACAACCTCCCCGGCTCAGTGCCCCTCGAGGAGGCCGGGCTGCCTGAGCGGTGTGTGCTGGTGTTCGGGCAGGAGGGCCCCGGCCTCTCGGAGGCCGTCCGGGCCGCGGCGACCGCGGTCTGCTCCATCGCCCAGTACGGCTCCACCCGGTCCATCAACGCCGGGGTGGCTTCGGGTATCGCTATGCACGCTTGGATTCGCCAGCATGCAGGGCAGCCACCGGCCTGACCCTCCGTTCTGACCGGACGGGATCGACGAGGTAGGTTCCCGCCCATCCAGACGGCCTGTGCGGATCGTCGATCGGAAGACGGAGGCGACAGTGTCCGAACGCGAGGAGATGGACTGGGCCCGCTACGGGACCGCGGTGCGCGAGCTGGCCCAGATGGTGGCCGACGACGGCTACCGGCCCGACATGATCCTGTCCATCGCCCGGGGCGGTCTCTTCGTGGCCGGTTCTCTGGGCTACGCCCTGGCCGTCAAGAACCTCTACGTGATGAACGTGGAGTACTACACCGGGGTCGATGAGCGGCTGGACATTCCTGTGATCCTCCCGCCATACGTCGATTGGGTGGATCTGGGCGACCGGCGCATCCTGATCGTCGACGACGTGGCCGACACCGGCCACACCCTGGCCCTGGTCCGCGAGACGGCGCTGGCCCAGGTGGCCGAAGTCCGGGAGGCGGTGCTCTACCAGAAGCCGCAGTCGATGGTCGACTGCCAGTATGTGTGGTGCCACACCGACAGGTGGATCAACTTCCCGTGGTCTACCGAACCTCCGGTGGTCGACCTCAAGGGAGCTGGAACGAGCGTCCTGGACGCCTGACTCCACCGTCGGTGTCCCCGACGAACGACCTCAGGCGTGAATAGGGGCCCGGTCGGCCGACCACTCCACGGTCCGCTCCAACTGGCCACCCACCGACATCAGCCGGTCCTCCCGGCCGTAGGCCGCCACCAGCTGAACCCCGACAGGTAGGCCGTCCGAGGAGCCGAGGGGTAGAGAGATGGCCGGCTGTCCTGACGTGTTGAACGGCGAGGTGAATAGCGAGTAGGGGATGGACGCCCGGGATCCCCGGACCGGGTCGTCGTCGCTGGGTGTGAGCTCGCCGAGCCGTGGTGGGGGCAGGGCGGTGGTCGGGGTGAGTAGGAGGTCGAAGTCCTCCCACCAGGCGGCCATGCTCCGGCGCCAGCGACCGATGATCCCCTGGGCCCGGAGGTAGTCGGGGGCGGTCCAGTCTCGGCCGCGCTCGGCCAGGAACCAGGTTCCCGGCTCCACGTCGTCGGCGGTCACCTCCCGGCCCAATTGCTCGCCCAGGGTCATCAGGCTTACCACGGCACCGGTCGACCAGTGAACGGTGAAGGCCCACGCCAGGTCGTTCATCTGGCTGAGCTGGGTGAACGCCTCGGGTCGCGACTCCACCACCTGGTGGCCCAGGTCGGACAGCAGGTCAGCGGTCCGACGGGTTGCCCCTTCGCAGTCGGCGTGGGTAGGCACCCGGTGGTTGTCGGCCATAAGCCCGATGCGGAGGCGTCCCGGGTCAGTACCGACTCGGTCCGCGTAGGGTCGTCCATGATCCGGCGCCACCACGCCGTCGCCCGGAAACGGGATGGCGCAGGCATCCAGGATGGTCGCTGTGTCACGCATGGTGTGGCAGACCACGTGCTGGCAAGAGAGGCTCCACTCTTCGCGGGGCCCCTGGGACACCCGTCCCCGTGAGGGCTTAAGCCCGACCAGGCCGCACATGGCGGCCGGGATACGGATCGAACCGCCGCCGTCGCTGGCGTTGGCCGCTGGCACCATGCCGGTCGCCACAGCGGCCGCCGCCCCTCCGGACGAGCCACCGGTGCTGTACCCGGTGTTCCACGGGTTCCGGCACGGCCCGGTGGACGTCGGTTCGGTGGTGGCCACCAGGCCCAGTTCCGGGGTGTTGGTCCGGCCGACGATCACGAACCCGGCCTCCTTGTACCGAGTGACCAGGTTGGCGTCTTCGTCGGCGGTGAAACCGGCGTCCTTCAGGGCCTGGACACCGCCGTGGTGGGGTTGTCCGGCTTCGGTGGCCCACAGGTCCTTGATGAGCATGGGAACGCCCCGGAACGGTCCGTCGGGAAGGTCGGGGGAGGCGGCCAGAGCTAGCGCTTGGTCGAACTGCCGGTGGATGACAGCGTTGATCTCGCCGTCTAGGTGCTCAATGCGGTCGATGGTGGCCTGCACGGCCTCGACCGGCGAGAGTTGCCCGTCGCGGATCAGGGCAGCCAGGCCGACAGCGTCGACCTGGGCCAGCTCGTCTTCGGGGAGGGAGCCGCCAGCCATGGCGCCGGACCGTACCGGCGGGCCGACCGGCAGGCCGTGTCGGGCTCAGTCGCTGCCGGCCCGCTCCAGGTAGTTGTAGACGGTGAAGCGGCTGACCCCAAGAGCCTCGGCCACGTCCTCCACCGACTTACGAAGCGTGAAGGCCCCCCATTCGTTCAGGAGGGCCACCGCCTCCTGCTTCTGGGCCCGGTCCATCTCCGAGCGCAGTATTCCCATCTCGCGCTCAACGGCCAGCAGCAGGGTGTCCAGGGCATCATGGAGGTCGGGCCGTCTGAGACCGCCGACCAGCTCACCCTCCCAAAACAGGGGGAGATCGGCCTCTGTGACCCGTTCGGCGTCGTGGACGGTGGCTCCCAACGCATCGGCGATCGGCCGAATGGCCTCAATCAGGGGGTGGACGGGGCTGGCCACAGGGGAACCCTAGCCAACTTCCAGAAGTTGACAAAATGTTGACGCGAGCCCGAAGGGACGGCAGCATGGAGGGGTGACGGTCACAATCGCGCGCACGCTCAATGCCGCCTGTGCGGCTCTGGCCGCTGACCCGGGGGCGCTGGTCCTGGCAGGCGGAACAGACCTCATGGTCGAGGTCAACCGCGGCGGCCGCACGGTCGGCGACGTAGTGGTCATCGACCGGGTTCCCGAACTGCAGGGATGGGACCGCGAGGGAGACGTGCTGCGTTTGGGAGCGTCGTTGACCTACGCCGAGATGGCCGATCCGGCGCTCGCCTCGTTGGTCCCGGCCCTCGCCCAGGCTGCTCGGACCGTCGGCTCACCGCAGATCCGGGCCGCTGGCACCATCGGCGGCAACCTGGCCACCGCATCACCAGCCGGCGACACCCTGCCCGTGCTGGCCGCCCTGGACGCCGAGGTGGAGATCCGGTCGCACCAGGGCCATCGGACGGTTCCTCTCGACGAGTTTGTGATCGGCGTCAAGGCCAACGACCTGGCCCCGGGCGAGCTGATCGCCGCTGTCCGGGTCCCCGTACTGGACGGACCCCAGGAGTTTCTTAAGGTCGGACCGCGTAACGCCATGGTCATCTCGGTGGCCTCTCTGGCCCTCGTGGTCGACCGGGTCGGACGCACCGTCCGGGTGGGGCTGGGATCGGTGGCCCCGGTGCCCCTGCGGGCCATCGAGGCCGAGGTGATGATCGCTGCCCGCCTTGACTGGGCGGGAGGTCGGTCGCCGACGATCCACGACGTCGAGCGGTTCGCCGAGTTAGTGGCGGACGCCACCCGGCCTATCGACGACCACCGGGGATCGGCCGACTATCGACGCCACTCGGTCGGGGTACTGGCCCGTCGGGCCCTGGTCCGGGCCTTCGGGGAGCCGACGCCGTGACCGGCCCGTACGGGCTGACCGTCAACGGCCGCCGCCACGAGGTGGTCGACGGGTGGGTCGGCGAGAGCCTGCTGTTCGTACTTCGGGAGCGACTAGGCCTCCCGGGGTCCAAGAATGCCTGCGAAGAGGGCGAGTGCGGCTCCTGCACGGTGCGACTGGACGACCGGCTGGTGTGCAGTTGCCTGGTGTTGGCCGCCGCCGCAGCTGATCGTTCGGTGACCACCGTGGAGGGGCTGTCAGCCGGCCATGAGGCCGGCGGGTCGCTGTCCGACGTCCAGCAGGCCTTCGTGGACGCCGGTGCAGTCCAGTGCGGCTTCTGCACCCCCGGCCTGCTCATGGCGGTGGACGACCTCCTCGATCACGACCCCGACCCCAACGACCTCACCGTCCGGGAAGCCATCAGCGGGAACCTCTGTCGCTGCACCGGCTACGGACGCATTCTGGACGCCGTGGACCGCGCTGCCTTGGCCCGACGGGAGGCCCGGACATGAGTGCCGTGTCGACGACCCTGGCCGGTGGTCGGACCCGTGCTGCCGGGATCGGTGAGAGTGCCCCCCGGCCAGACGGGGTTCCCAAGGTCACTGGTGAGTTCGCTTTCTCGAGCGACCTCTGGCACGACCGGATGCTGTGGGGGGGGACCCTGAGATCGCCCCACCCGTCAGCCAGGATTCGGTCCGTCGACATCGGTCCGGCTGTGGCCATGACCGGGGTCCACGCCGTCCTGACCCACGAAGACGTTCCCGGTGCGGCCACCTACGGCCTGGACCACCCCGACCAGCCGGTCCTGGCTGCCGACGTGGTCCGTTACGAGGGCGAGCCGGTGGCCATCGTGGCTGCCGACCACCCGGAAACGGTCCGTCGGGCCCTGGCCGCCATCGTGGTCGACTACGAGATCGCTGAGCCCCTGGTCGACCCGTCCCTGGCCGAAGCGGCGCCGCCCATCCACCCCGATGGGAACCTTCTTCGTCGCATCCACCTCCGCCACGGCGATCCGACAGCCGCCGACCGCCACGATCTGGTGGTCGTCGAGGGGACGTACGAGGTGGGCATACAGGACCAGGCCTTCCTGGGCCCGGAGTCTGGTTTGGCCGTGCCGGCTGAGGACGGAGGCGTCGAGCTGTACGTGGCCACCCAGTGGCTCCACGTGGACCGGGACCAGGTGGCGGCCTGCCTGGGTCTGGATCCCGAGTTGGTGCGCTTGACCCTGGCCGGGGTGGGTGGGGCGTTCGGTGCCCGCGAGGACCTCAGTCTCCACGTCCACCTGTGCCTGCTGGCCCTGCGCACCGGCCGCCCGGTGAAGATGGTCTACGGCCGGGAGGAGAGCTTCCACGGACACGTGCACCGCCACCCAGCCAAGCTCTGGTATCGCCATCACGCGGAGGCCGACGGGACGCTGGTCCGCGTGGAGGCCCGGCTGCTGTTCGACGGAGGGTCCTACGCCTCGTCCAGTGGAGCGGTGATCGCCAACGCCACCTGCTTCGCCGCTGGGCCCTACCGGGTGCCGTCGGCTGACGTGGAGGGCGTTGTGGTTCGGACCAACAACCCACCCTGTGGCGCCATGCGGGGCTTCGGCGCCGTCCAGACCTGCATGGCCCACGAGGCCCAGATGGACCGCCTGGCCGTGGCCCTGGGGATGGACCCCGTCGACCTGCGACTACACAACGCTCTGGCCCCCGGTGACCGGCTACTCACCGGACAGGTGGTGACCGGGGCTCTTCCGGTGGCTGAGGTGATCCGCACGTGCGCCGGGAGTCCGTCGGCCGCCGTTCGCCCCGACGAGCCGATGTCGCGGCCCGGTGGAGCGGGACGGACGGCGGACGCCACCCACGTAATCCGGGGCGAGGCGCTGGCCGTGGGCTTCAAGAACCTCATGTTTTCCGAGGGGTTCGACGATTTCTCAGAGGCCCGGTGCGAGTTACAAGATGGCGTGGCCACCATCACGTGTGCATGCGCCGAAGTTGGCCAGGGCTTTGTGACCCTGGCCCAGCAGATCGCCCGTGAGGTCCTGAGTGTGGAGGAGGTTGTGCTGGCCCCAGTCGAGACGGCCACCATCGGTTCGGCCGGCTCCACGTCGGCCAGCCGCCAGACCTGGATGTCCGGGGGTGCCGTCCAGATGGCCTGCGAGGAGGTCCGAACCACCCTTCTGGTCCGGGTGGCCGCCGAGTATGACGTTCCGGTGGACGACCTGGTCCTGGTCGACGGTCGGGTGTGCTCGCTGTCCGGACCCTTGGACGTGGACATGACCGCGGTGACCATCGAGCCGGTCACCGCCGACGTGGTCCACCGCCACCCCCCGACCTCTCCATTGGATGCCGACGGGCAGGGAAACGCGCACGTGTCGTTCGCCGTCTCAGCCCACCGGGCCATCGTGGACGTGGACCCAGACCTCGGACTGGTGAAGGTGGTCGAGCTCACCACCTCGCAGGACGTGGGACGGATCCTGAACCCGATCCAGGCCCTGGGACAATTGGAGGGCGGTGCCGCCCAGGGACTGGGCCTGGCCGTCATGGAGGAGGTCCAGTTGGTCGACGGCCGGATCCGCAACGCCTCGTTCACCGACTACCTAGTGCCCACCGCTCTGGACATGCCACCGGTAGGGGTCGCCGCGCTTATCGAACAGCCAGAGCCCGGGGCCCCGTTCGGGGCTAAGGGGATCGGGGAGCCGCCGACCATCTCGTCCACGGCAGCGATCGTCGCCGCCATCCGGGAGGCCACGGGACTGGACTTGCCCCGGGTACCGGTACGTCCGGCCGACATCGCCCTGGCCGACGTCGCTCCCGGAGGTGCCCGATGACCAACCGGACCCCCGACGCTCCTCGTATCGACGGCGACCGACTGCTCCGCCGAATCGAGGCACTGGCCACCATCGGGCCCATCGACGGCGGGGGCTCCTGCCGCCTCGCCTTGACCGACGAAGACCGGGAGGGTCGCGACCTCGTGGTGGCGTGGATGCACGACCTTGATCTGGACGTGCGAGTCGACGGCATCGGCAACGTGGTCGGCGTACGGCCCGGTCGGACTGACGGCCCACCGGTGATGACCGGAAGCCACATCGACACCGTCCGTACCGGAGGCCGCTACGACGGGAACCTCGGGGTGGTGGCCGGCCTGGAGGTCATCGAGTCCCTCGAGCAGCAGGGCATCCGAACCGAGCACCCGTTCGCCGTGGCCTTCTTCACCGACGAAGAAGGCTCCCGGTTCCCCCCCGACATGCTGGGAAGTCTCGTCTACGTCGGCGGGATGGCCGTCGAGGAGGCCCTGGACATTGTGGGCATCGACGGTGCGGCTGTCGGCGAGGAACTGGACCGCATCGGCTACCAGGGCCCGTTCCCCTGTCCTGGGCCGGCACCCCGCGCCTTTGTAGAATTACACATCGAGCAAGGTCCAGTGCTGGAAGCCGCGGGTACCACTATCGGAGCCGTTACCGGCGTCCAGGGCATCTCCTGGACCGAACTGACCGTAACCGGCCAGTCCAACCACGCCGGGACTACCCCCATGGGCCTCCGTCACGACCCGGGCTACGTAGCGGCGGCCATCGCCCACCACGTTCGGCAGATGGCAGTCCGGATGGGTGGACGCCAGGTAGCCACCGTGGGGCGGCTGGAACTGCACCCCAACCTGGTCAACGTGGTGGCCGCCTCGGCATCGATGACCGTGGACCTGCGCAACACCGACGAGCAACTCCTGCGGGAGGCCGAGGCTGAACTGGCCCGAACGGTGGCCGACCTGGCGGCCAGCGAGGGCGTCGAGGTCGCTGAGCGGACCCTGGCCCGCTTCGAGCCGGTGGAGTTCGACACCCGGGTAGTTGACACGGTGGCCGGAGCGGCGGCCGACCTCGGCCACACCGTCCAACGGATGCCTTCGGGCGCTGGTCACGACGCCCAGATGATGGCCCGCGTCTGCCCGACCGGCATGGTCTTCGTGCCCAGCCGCGACGGCATCAGTCACAACCCGGCCGAGCACACCGACCCCGAACACCTGGTTGCCGGGGCCAACGTGCTCGTGCGAACCCTGCTGGCCCTGGACGCCTCCGACCTGGCGGGACCCGGATCGGGAGGCACAACGTGAGTCGCTTCGTGACCATCGGTGCAGCGCAGATGGGCCCCATCCAGCGTTCCGACACCCGACCGGAGGTGGTGGAGCGGCTCCTGGCTCTGCTCCACCGCGGTGCCGACGCCGGCTGCGACCTGGTGGTGTTCCCGGAACTGGCCCTGACCACGTTCTTCCCCCGCTGGTGGGTCGACGACCTGTCCGAGGCCGACCACTTCTACGAGACCGAGATGCCTGGTCCTGAGACCCGCCCCCTGTTCGACAAGGCCAAGCGACTGGGCGTGGGCTTCCACTTGGGGTACGCCGAACTGACCCCGGACGGTCACCGGTACAACACGGCGATTCTGGTCGAGCGGGATGGCACCATCGTCGGCCGGTATCGCAAGGTGCACCTTCCAGGCCACGAGGACCACGAGCCATGGCGGGCCTTCCAGCACCTGGAGCGCTACTACTTCGAGCCCGGAGACGGCTTCGCTGTCCACGGTGCCTTCGGCGGAGTAGTCGGCATGGCCATCTGTAATGACCGGCGTTGGCCCGAGACTTACCGGGTCCTCGGCCTCCAGGGATGCGAGCTGGCCCTCATCGGCTACAACACGCCGATCCACTATGCCCCCGACCCGGGCCAGGATCGGCTCCAGGGCTTCCACAACCGCCTGGTGCTCCAGTCGGGCGCATACCAGAACGGGATGTGGGTGGTCGGCGTGGCCAAGGCCGGGGAGGAGGAGGGCTGTGCCCTGCTGGGCGAGAGTGCCATCATCGGCCCGTCGGGTGAGGTCCACGCCACCTGTACCACCGAGGGCGACGAGCTCGCCGTAGCTCGCGTCGACCTGGACCTGTGTGCCGACTACAAGGAGACCCTGTTCGACTTTGAGCGCTACCGGCGCCCCGAGGTATACGGCGCCATCACCGGGCAGCGGGGACCGTTGGTTCCCGAAGGGATCCGGGAGGCACGGGTAGGGGAGCCCGAAGCGTCCGACGACACCGGGGAGGAGCGCCTGTGACCACCTTCGACCTGAACGGCCGGACGGTTGAGGCATCCGCCGACCACCCGCACCTACTGGCCGCCCTCCGCGACGAACTGCGGGTGACCTCGCCCAAGGATGGCTGCGCGCCGTCCGGGCAGTGTGGCTGCTGCACTGTCCTGCTGGACGGAAAGGCCCGCGTGGCCTGCCAGACGTCCATGGAGCGGGTTGAGGGGGTGGCCGTCACCACCGTTGAGGGGCTGACGGGTGAGGAGCGGGAGCAGTACGCCACGGCCTTCGCCGCCCACGGGGCCCTGCAGTGCGGCTTCTGCACCCCGGGCATCGTCATGCGGGCCAAGGCACTGATCGACAGGAAGGGCGAGGCGCTGACCCGCGAAGAGGCGGCCCGGCACCTGGGTGGCCATCTGTGCCGCTGCACCGGCTACGTGAAGATCCTGGACGCCGTGGAGTCCCTGGCCTCGGGAGACATCCCGGTACCCCTGCCCCAGGGTGGCGTGGGTTCCCGTGGCGTGAAGATCGAGGCGAGCGAGTTAAGTCTCGGTGACCGACCGTTTATCGACGACCTGACCCCCGACGGCCTGCTGCATGCAGCCCTACGCCTGGCTGACCACGCCCGGGCCGACATCGTGCGCATCGACACCGCGGCCGCCGAGGAAGTCAACGGAGTTCACCGGGTCCTTACCGCAGCGGACATCCCAGGCGCCCTCCGGGTGGGCATCATCCACACCGACTGGCCGGTCATGATCCCCGAGGGGGGACGCACCTCCTACCTGGGAGACGTGCTGGCCGTGGTGGTGGCCGACGACCGCGAGACAGCTCGAAAAGCCGCCGCCCTAGTGACCGTCGAGCAGGTCCCTCGGACCGTCTACAGCGACCCTGTGGTGGCCCTGCAGGCCGACGAGGACGCCGTGTGGGAATTGGACGGCAACGTGCTGTCCGTCTCCACCTACTCCCGGGGCGACGTAGAGGCGGCCCTGACCGGCTCGGCCCACGTGGTCGAAGAGGTCTTCCAGACCCAGCGCATCGAGCATGCCTTCGTGGAACCCGAGTCGACTCTCGCCGTACCCACCGACGACGGGCTTTACATGTACTCGGGTGGCCAGGGGGTATGGGACGACCGCAACCAGGTCGCCTCGGTGCTGGGAATCGATACCGGACGCATCACCGTCGAGTTGGTATCCAACGGCGGGGCGTTCGGCGGCAAGGAGGACATGTGCAACCAGGCCCACACGGCGTTGGCCGCCTGGCTGCTGCAACGCCCGGTCCGGTGCACGCTTTCCCGCGAGGAGTCGCTCCTCATGCACCCCAAGCGCCACCCCATCCGGATGGCCTATCGGGCGGGTTGCGACGCCGACGGGAAGCTAACCGGCCTGTGGGCCCGAATGATCGGCGACTCGGGGCCCTACGCGTCGGTGGGCATGAAGGTGTTGGAACGGGCCGCCGGCCACGCCAGCGGCCCATACGTCCTGCCCACCATCGACGTGGAGTCCACGGCGGTCCGCACCAACAACCCGGTTGGCGGAGCGTTCCGGGGATTCGGGGCCAACCAGGCACAGTTCGCCATGGAAGGAGTCATGGATCGCCTAGCCGAACAGGTTGGGATCTCGGGATGGGAGATCCGTAGCCGCAACGTCGTGACCCCAGGCGCCGTCTGGGGCCCCGGCCAGATCATGGACGACGGCTGCCTCGGCGCCCGGGCCTGTCTGGACGAGGTGAAGGCCGCATACGACGAGGCGGTGGCCGACGGCCGACCGGTCGGCCTGGGCCTCGGACTTAAGAACTCGGGCCTAGGCAACGGCTTCAAGGAGATCGCCCGAGCCGTCGTCCGGTTCACCGGGGACGGCCGGGTTGAGGTCCGGCACTGCTGGACCGAGATGGGCCAGGGCGTTCACACGGTCGCCCTGCAGGTAGCCGTTGAAGAACTGGGTGTTGATCCGGAGACCGTGGACGTCATCGTGGACACCACCCGCGAACTGGGCGCCGGCCAGACCACGGGCAGCCGGGGCACCTTGATGGGCGCCGGCTCGGTGGCCGACGCCTGCCGCAACGCCCTGGCCGACGGCTGCCGTCCGGACGTGGACTACGAGGGCGAGTACCGGGTGGACTGGACCAACTCGATGAACGACGGCCTAGAGAATCCCGTCATCCACTCCACCTTCGGCTACGCGGCCCAGATGGTGGTTCTGGACCCGGAGACCGGTCTGGTGGACCGCGTGGTGGCCGCCCACGACGTGGGCCGAGCCGTCAACCCCCTGATGTGCGAGGGCCAGGTCGAGGGGGCGGTCCACATGGGCCTCGGCTACGCCCTGACCGAGGGCTTCCCGACCGACGCCGACGCCCGTCCCCGGAACGAGACTCTACGAAGCCTCGGCATCATCCGGCCCAAGGACATGCCGGAGGTCGACGTCCGGCTGATCGAGTCGCCCCAGCCCAACTCGCCCTACGGCATCAAGGGCGTGGGAGAGATCGGCCTAGTGCCGACGGCCGGTGCAGTGGCCGCCGCCCTGCACGCCCACGACGGCGGATGGCGTCACAGCCTGCCCATGGCCGACCCGGACCAGGAGGACCGCTGGGCCGCCTGGGACGGACGCTGATCCCATGGCTGCTGTCGCTCCAACCGCCGACCAGACCCCAGGCCTGGTCTGCGCGCACCACCATCTTTACTCGGCCCTGGCTCGCGGCATGCCAACCCCGCCCCGGACACCGACCGGGTTCACCGAGATCCTGGAACTGGTGTGGTGGCGCCTCGACCGGGCACTGGACGACCAGTCGATCCGGTGGTCGGCCATGCTGGGCGCCGTGGAGGCCCTCGAACGGGGCTGCACGGCGATCATCGACCACCACGAGTCCCCAGACGCCATCGACGGCTCGCTGTCAATCATCGCCGAGGCGTGTGCCGAGGTGGGGGTGCGGGTGTCCTGCGCTTACGGGATCACCGACCGCCACGGTGCCGACGGGGCCCGACGTGGACTGGCCGAGAACGAACGGTTCCTCCGGGAGGGCGGCCGGGGCATGGTCGGTGTGCACGCCGGGTTCACCTGCTCCGACGAGAGCCTGGAGGCGGCGGCCGGCCTAGCCGCCGACCGGGGCGTGGGGGTCCACGTGCACGTGGCCGAGGGCCCAGTAGACGCCGGGGCGGCCGACCGGCTACGACACCTGGCCACCGACGACTGGCTCCTGGTCCACGGGGTACACCTGCCCGACGACCACGGCCTGGCCGGGACCATCGTCCACAACGCCCGATCCAACATGAACAACGCCGTCGGCTACGCCCGACCCGTCCGGTTCGCCAACCCGGTGGCCCTGGGCAGCGACGGGATCGGGGCCGACATGCTCGACGAGTTCCGAGTGGCCTACGCGCGTCAGCGCGAAGACGACGTGACGACCTCGCCCGAGGTGGCCTGGGGATGGCTGGCCACCGGTTGGGACCTGTTCCCCGAGGCGTTGGCCGACCGGGTGACCTGGACATACGCCGATATGGACCCGTGGCGGCTGGCCTTCACCACCGACGTCGGACCCCGGACCGTGGAGGTCGATGGCCGGGTGGTCTTAGCCGACGGCCGACCCACCCTGGTCGATGCCGACGAGGTCCGGGCCCGGGCCGCCGAGGAGGCCGCCCGCCTGCACCGTCGCCTCGAGGACGGCTGAGAGGAGCGCCCCATGACCCGTCTGGCCATCTACCTACAGGACGCCCATTCGATTCCCGACGCCATCGGCTACGTCCAGTACGCCGAGCAGCGGGGCTTCGAGGCGGTCTGGCAGGCCGATTCCCGTCTGGTTCGCGACGCCGTGGTCCCCATGGCCGCCTTCGCCACTTGCACCGAGACCATCAGGATCGGCTCGGGCGTCGTCGACTGCTGGACCCGCAACCCGGCTCGCCTGGCCTCCACGTTCTCCACGCTCGACGACCTGGCACCCGGCCGGATAATCCTCGGCATCGGGGCCTGGTGGGAGCCATTGGCCACCAAGGTCGGTGTGCACCGACACCGGTCGCTGAAGGCCATGAGGGAGACCGTCGAGGCCTGCCGTGCCCTGCTGGCCGACGAGACGGTGACCTACGACGGCGAGTTCGTGCACCTCGACGGGGTCGAGCTGGATTACGTGTACCAGGAGCGCCGGCCCAAGCACGTCCCGATCTATATCGGGGCCACTGGCGACCGGATGCTGGAGTTGACCGGCGAGATTGCCGACGGGGTAGTCCTGAACTACCTGGTGTCGCCGGAGTACAACCGGCGGGCCATGGACCGCCTGGCCGACGGTGCGGCCCGGGCCGGCCGGGCGGTGGACGACTTGGATCGACCGCAACTGGTGGTCTGCTCGGTGGCCGAAACTCGCGCCGAGGCCCTGGACGGAGCCCGCCTCATGGTTACCCAGTACCTGGGCCAGCAGCCCCACATCATGAAGGCCTCCGGTGTGCCTGAGTCGCTCCTTGAGGAGATCGGACGCGTGCTGACCTGGCCGGCCACCCACGAACAGGTGGAGGCCGCGTCGAAGCTGGTTCCCGACGAGGTCGTGCAGATGATCTGTGCCGCGGGCACAGCCGACGAGGTCCGAGAGAAGGTGGCCCAGTACATGGCCGACGGGTGCACCTGCCCGATCCTTTACCCGTTGGGGCCCGACGTCCGCCTGATGATCGACGTCTTCGCCGACTGGACGCCGTGATTGCGCTAGACACGCGAGGCTGGACGGCATGAGCCCCCGCCTCGTTCTACGCGGTGCCCGCCATCCGGGTGACGTGGCCGTTGCCGACGGCCGGATCGTGGCCGTGGGAACAGTGCCCGCCGAACCGGGCGACGAGGTGGTGCGGTGCGAGGGCGACGTGGTCACCGCAGGCCTCGTGAACACCCACCACCACCTGTATCAGTGGATGACCCGCGGTCGGGCCGTGGGGTGCAACCTCTTCGACTGGCTGGTCGAGTTGTACCCAGTGTGGGGCCGGCTGTCGGTGGAGGACGTGCGGGCCGCCGCTCTGGTCGGCCTCGGCGAGTTGGCGGTCACCGGATGCACCACAGCGTCCGACCACCACTACCTCGTTCCTCGTGGCGACGACGCGGTGTTCGACGCCATCGTGGATGCCGCCGGCGAGGTCGGCCTTCGATTGCACCTCTCCCGGGGCTCGATGGACCTGGGGGAGAGCCTGGGTGGGCTGCCTCCGGACCACGTGGTGGAGGACCGAGACGCCATCCTGGCCTCTACCGAATCGGTCATCGCCCGCCACCACGACGGTGAGATGGTTCACGTCACGGTGGCACCGTGCAGCCCCTTCTCGGTCACCCCCGGGTTGATGGTGGAATCGGCTGAGCTGGCCCGACGCCACGGGCTACGGCTCCACACCCACCTCTGCGAGACGGTCGAGGAGCAAGAGCACTGCCTGGAGCGGTTCGGTCGCCGACCAGTCGAAATGCTGGACGAGTGGGGTTGGGTGGGCGACGACGTGTGGCTGGCCCACGGAATCCACATAGACGATGGCGAGATGGCCCGGCTCGGAGCCGCCGGCACGGGGGTAGCCCACTGCCCCTCGTCCAACGCCCGCGTCGCGGCGGGTATGTGTCGAGTCACCGACCTCCGGGCCGCCGGATGCCCCGTGGGCCTAGGGGTAGACGGCGTTGCCTCCAACGAGGTGGGAGGCCTTTTCGGCGAACTGCGCCAGGCTCTCTACACGGCCCGGCTCCGAGAACTCCGCCCGGACGCGCTGATGCCGGCCGACGTGGTGGAGATGGGCACCCGCGAGGGCGCCCGGTGCCTCGGCTTAGACGACGTGGGATCGGTACAGGTCGGGATGCGGGCCGACCTGGCCGTCTGGCCGGGTGACGACCTGGGCGACATCGCCGATGCGCTGACGGCCCTCGTGCTCGGTCCAGACCGCAGGGTCCGGCACCTCTTCGTTGACGGGCGGGCGGTGGTGGCTGACGGCCTGCTCTCGGGCACCGACCTGGCGGAGGCGCACCGTGACCTGGCTGGGCGTGCCCGTCGCCTCTGGGAGGCCTGAGCGGCCAACGCAACGGTCGGTCCGATGAGCCATGATGTGGTCGTGGAGATCTCCGCCGAGTTCACCATCGAACCGTTCGTCGAGGGAGCGCCCGGGCCCCATGTCCGGGCGGCCATCAACGTGGCCGAGGCCGCCGGCCTGGCCGTCGACGTGGGGCCCTTCGGGACGGCGGTCAGCGGCGAATCCGAATCGGTGCTGGAGACCGTCGACGCCGTCGTCCGGGCGGCCATCGACCACGGTGCCACCAGAGTGTCGCTGCAGTTGACGGTGACCTGACGCCAAGGTGACACGGGCCGCATCGGTGCATACCCTTCGTCGCTGGTGGACAGTAGGGCCGCCATCCGTTCCAAGCGCTCAACCAATTATCAGTGAGTGACTGATAATTAGGGATGACACTCGGGGTGTCATCCCTTGCCAGCGAGACCCCGGTCGGTGCTACCGTTTGCCTTGAAACTGAAGACATCAGGCTCGACCGCGAGGCGCATCCCCGGGAGGGCTGATCCTGACCAGGGAGAACGCCGTGCCTCGAGCGATCGCCTACCACCGTCCCGACTCCGTCGAGGACGCGGTGGCCCTCCTGAACGACAACTCTCACCAGCCCTTAGCTGGGGGAACAGTCCTGAATGGTGACGACGACCCGACCCCCGTCACGATGGTTGACCTTCAGGGTTGTGGACTCAACGGCATTAGTGGGGATGCGGGTCGACTCCGCCTAGGTGCCATGACCACCCTCCACGACATGGTGAACGACGACCGCGTTCCGACCGGTCTCGCGGGCGCCGCCCAGGCTGAACTACCCAGCACCCTGCGCACCTTGGCCACAGTGGGTGGCACAGTGGCAACCGGCAACGCTGACAGCATCCTGCTTGCCGCCCTGTTGGTCCACGATGCCAGAGTCGAACTTGTCGGCCCCGGTGGCTATGAGACGCTGCCCTTAGCCGACCTGCTGAAAGCGGGCGTAGCCGCCGGCCATGTGGTTACCGCAGTGGAATTCGACCCATCGGGAGATTGTGTACGACAATCCACTGCCCGTACTCCGTCTGACACGCCCATCGTCTCCGCTACGGCCAGGAACGCCGACGACGGCGTCCGGTTAGCCCTCACTGGTATGGCCGACCACCCGGTACTCACCGATCCACGAGATCCGACGACCGGGCTTGAACCAATCAGCGATTTCCGAGGCAGCGCCGACTAC
>JAKURX010000090.1 GCA_022451505.1 Acidimicrobiales bacterium
ACACGGCCACGTGGTGGGTGGGGGCCTGGTACTCGCCGCGGCCTGCGACCTACGGATCGCCACCGACGAGGTCTCCTTCTCCATCCCCGAAGTGGACCTGGGCATCCCACTGGCTTGGGGAGGGATCCCCCGGCTGGTCCGCGAGATCGGCCCGGCCCTCACCAAGGAACTGGTCATGACGTGTCGGCCATTCGGCGCCCAGGAGGCCCTGGCCGCTGGTTTCCTAAACCGGATCGTCCCGGCCGCCGACCTTGACTCGGCGGTCGACGGCCTCGCCGAGGAGGTGGCCTCGCGGCCCCGGGCAGCCGTGCTAGCCACCAAGCGCCACGTCAACGCGGTGACCGACCAGATGGTCGGCACCGGCCGGTCGTGGTCCGATGCCGACGGCCTGACCGCCGCCCTGCGCGACCCCGAGGGCCGGGCCTCACGCGAGGCCTACCTGGCCCGTCTGCTGGACAAGCGAAACCGGAGCTGACGGTGCCCATCGCCGACCGGCTATTCACCAACGCTTCCTTCCAGACCTTGGACCCGACAGCCTCGACCGCCGAGGCGCTGGCCTCCTGGCAGGGGCGAATCGTCGCCGTGGGTAACCGGGCCGACGTCGACGCCCTGGTCGGACCGGGCACCGAGATCGTCGACCTCGACGGGTCCACGGTGCTGCCCGGCTTTATCGAGACCCACATGCACCCCATCGCCGCCGGCGTGCAACTCGGATCCCCCCAGATCGGCTACCCAGACTGCCGGTCCATTGACGACGTGGTGGACGTTCTTCGAAAGGCTGCGACCGCCCTGCCGGCCGACGAACCCATCAGCGTGTGGGGCTTTGACGACTCGATCATGGCTGACGACAGGCACCTCACCCGCCACGACCTGAACCGGGTCAGCACCGAGCATCCCGTCTACATCCGGCATATCTCAGGCCACCTCGGTTACGCCAACGACCGGATGCTGGCCCTGGCCGGCGTCACCGATGACATCGACGACCCGAAAGGTGGCCACTTCCAGCGTGAGGAGTCGGGCCGACCCAACGGATGCATGGAGGAGACAGCAAACTTCGCCGTAGGGGCCGTCCTTCCGTTCGCCGACCCAGCGGCCATGCGGGCTGGGGCCAAGGCCATCAGCGACCACTGCCTGAAGGTCGGTACCACGACCATGACTGACGCCTTGGTGATGGATGAGGCCATGTACGCCATCTACCAGGAGGGAGTAGAGGACGGCTCGATCCGGGTCCGCACCCGCCTCTTCCCCGGTTGGCAATCCGCAGACGCGCTGCCCTTCCGTACCGGTATGGGCGACGAGCGGCTGTCTGTCGGTGCCCTCAAGTTCATCTCCGACGGGTCCATCCAGGGGTACACGGCCTGTCTCTGTAAGGGGTACCACGACCGCCCCGACGTCAACGGGTACGAGGTCATCCCCGCCGCCCAGCTGATCGATCTGGTTACCGAAGCTCACACCGACGGATGGCAGGTGGCGGTGCACGCCAACGGCGACGCGGCCATCGACAACACGCTGGACGCCTTCGAGGCCGCACTGGCCACCCATCCTCGCCACGACCACCGGCACCGCATCGAGCACTGCCAGACGGTCCGCGAGGACCAGCTGGAACGCATGGCCCGCCTCGGAGTGCTGGCGTCAGTGTTCGCCAACCACATCTGGTACTGGGGCGACCGCCACCGGGACCGCTTCCTGGGCCCAGAAAGAGGGTCGCGCATCGACCCGCTGGCCAGCTTCACGGCCCACGGCATCGTGCACGCCCTGCACTGCGACATGCCGGTCACCCCACTGGATCCGCTGTTCACCATCTGGGCGGCCGTCAACCGGATCACACGGGACGGTGAGCTCCTGGGACCCGAGCAGCGGGCCCGGGTCGCCGACGCGGTAGCCGGCTACACCTCAGCCGCCGCCTTCCTCAACCAGGAGGAACACCTCAAGGGCACGCTGGAGGTCGGGAAGTTGGCCGACCTGGTGGTGCTGGACAACGACCCGTTCGCCGTGGACCCGATGGCCATCCGGGACATCAGCGTGCGGGCCACCGTGGTAGACGGTGTAACCGAGTACGAGGCCTGATTCCGCCAGAGCCGCGTCCCGGTCAGCAGCGCTCCAGGAGTTGACGGTATAGCGACTCGTGGGTCACGTCGGTGAAAACGTTGCCAGTTACCGGGTGTGATCCGAACTTGGCTACCACCAGGTCCTTCCCCGGGTGGCAGAACAGGCGTTGGCCGTGCACACCCATGGGCATGAACGCCCCCATTACTCGCTGCAGGTTCCAGCAATGGCGGTGGAAGGTCCACCCCTCCCGGGTGGGGTAGCCCCCGCCACTCCCCGGGTAGGGCTCACTCCCGGCCACCAGGTCATCGGCCACGGGGGTCGGGATGACCTGGCGCTCGTCGGTACCCTCGCCGACCCGGCCCGACCGGCCCAGCATCCGCCCGAACCGAGCCAGGTCGCGCACGGTGCACGACATCCCGCCCGACGACACGGCAATGCCGTGATTATCCAGGATCACCATGGCGTCCTCCTCGGCGCCCATCGGCCCCCAGATCCCCTCGGACACCCCGTCGATCCACCTCCGACCGGTGGCCCGGGCCGTGACCCAGGCAAGGACGTCAGTGGTAACCGACTTGTAGAGGAACGCCTCGCCGGGGACCTCGGAGCGGGCTTGGAATCCGAGGATCGCCTCGTGGATTCCGTCTGGTCCGCCCCAGTCCTCTGGCACGGGAGTGAACGCCATAGCCACCGCGTAGCGGTGGATGTCCGACCTGTTGTCGGCGTAGTCCTCCACGAACCGGATGCCGTCTGTCATGTCCAGGAGGTGGCGGATGGTGGTTGGCGCGTAGGCCGTGTCGGCCAGTTCTGGCACGTGGTCGACCACCGGGTCGTCAAGGCCCATCGTCCCGTCCTCGACGGCAAGCAGGGCCAGAACCCCGGTGACCGTCTTGGTCATGGAAAACATGCCATGGCGGGTCGAGCGACCCATTCCGTTGAAGTAGCGCTCGTCTACCACCCTTCCCCGGTGCAGCACCAGGAAGGCGTCGGTGTAGGTGCGGTGGAGCATCTCGTCGAGCGTCCAGGAGCCTCCACTCCCGTTGTCGATTGCCAGGCCGTCCAGGTCGATTCCCGTCTCTGCCGGTTCGGTCGGGGGGAGTAGGTCGACCGGGCCGGGCCCCCGGCTGATCCGGCCCGAAGCCCGCAACTCGTCCATGTGGGTGAGGGCCCACCGGATGTTGGGCCAGGCCGTCCAGTTCCCGTGGTGGACCCTCTTGTCGGCCGGCACGGGGACGCCCACCATCAGGCCGTGTTCGGCCGCCGTGAGCGGTTCGGGCAGCGTCTCGAGCACCGTGGGCCGGGGGCGGCCGGTCTCGGGGCTGACAAGAGTCACGACAAGCTTCGGGGTCAGCACGGCCGCGATACCTCTCCCGTAGTCGACCGGTCGGGGTCCCGGTCGGATCTGGAAGAGGACTGGGTGGAGTCGAGCGCCGCCACCAGCCGGTCGGTGTCCAGGGCGCCCGATGGGGCAACAGCGACGAGACGGCCGGAGGCCGGTCCGGCGAATGGGTCCACGGTGACCCGGCCGCCGGCCAGGTGCACGGCCACCGACCAGCCGTGCCGGTCGGTCAGGACCCCCTTGGCCCTCAGCAGCCGGTCCGACCATGCCTCGAGGACTTCCACCACGGCCTCCACGTCCACCGTGCCGTCAGCCGTCCACGTGGCGCCGACTACCGGGACGTCGAGGGCGTCGGCCGGCACGGGCAGGGCGGCGTCCAACCCGCCGAAGGCCAACGGCACCCATCCGTCGTCGTCGGACGCCACCACAATGGGGGTACCGGGAGCCACCGCGGTGCACCACCGGCGGGCGGACTCTGCCCGGTCGGCCGTGAGGTCGGCCTTGGTCACCACGAGGAGGTCGGCCGCGGTGGCCTGGCGGCAGACCAGCGGTCCGTAGGTTGGATCGGCGGCCCGCCGTACGACGTCCACAGCATCGACGGCCACCACCACGCCGTCCGGCCGGATCCGACGTCGGTCGCCGTAGGCGGCCACCCGGTCTGGTTCGGCCACCCCGCTGGCCTCCACGACCAACCGGTCCGGCGGGCGCTCGGCCAGGACCAGGTCGCGCAGCGTCAGGGCCAGCGACTCGCCCATCGAACAGCACACGCAGCCGTTGGTGAGCTCCACAGTGTCGCCGTCTCGGGCCGCGACCAGTTCGGCGTCCAGGTTGACCTCGCCGATGTCGTTGACTACCACGGCGATGCGCTCATCGTGGGCGGCACGCAGCAGGCGGTTGACAAGTGTCGTCTTCCCGGCCCCCAACCAGCCGCCCAGGACCACCATCGGGATGCGCCCCGTCGGACCCCCGTCCATCGGTCGACCGGTCAACCGGCCAGCGGGTAGATCCGACCAGCCAGCATGGTGGCGCGGATACCAATGTCAGGCCAGGTCGACGGATCTTGCTCGAACGGGTCTTCCTCCAGTGCCGTCAGGTCGGCCAGTTTTCCGGAGGCCAAGGAGCCGACTTCGTGGTCGAGCCGGAGCTGCCAGGCCGCCTCGATGGTGATGGCGGCCAGGGCGTCGTACGGGCTCAGACATTCCTCCGGTCCGAGGACGACACCCGAGCCCGACACCCGGGTGGCCAGGATCGACGCCCCGAGCATCGGCTGGAGCGGCCCCATCGGCAGGTCGGAATGCAAGGCCACACTCATGCCGTTGCGCCGGGCCGATCCCACCCTGGTCATCAGGGAGGCCCGCTCGGCGCCCACGCCCTCGGCCACGAACTGGTCGCCGAAGTACCGGAGGTAGTACCCGTTGACCTGTACAGCACAGCCGAGGGCTGCGGCCCGGCGGGACTGGGCCTGGGTCGAGATACCGAAGTGGTGCAGCACCGTCCTGTGGTCGAACCGGGGCTTCTCATCCAGCAGTTCGGCGATGGCGTCCAGCACGGCGTCCACACCGAGGTCGCCGGTGACGTGGACGTTTATCTGCTTGCCGGCGTTCCAGAAGGGCCGCATGTGGTGGGCAATGCGGTCCGGGTCGACCATCCATGTCCCCTGGTGGCCATCGATGAAGCCGGGTTCCCGGAGTTGCATGATCTGGCCCATGAAAGCCCCGTCGGCGAAGAACTTGCCGGCGTCCAGGAACCGGATGCGCTCCGAGGAATGCTCGGCCAGGGCTTCGATGCGGTTGAACATGTCGGACCCGTACTCCCGCTTGAAGATGGGGGCCTGGGGGATCAGGTACTGGCGGAACGGGATGTGGTCGCCTTCGTGAACCTGGGCCAGCACCTCCAGTTCTCGGTCGGGAAGGGCCATGCCCCCGAAGCCAGCGTCGGCAATCGTCGTAACGCCGCCGCGGTGGACCAGGGTGGCGACGTCCTCCATGAGTACCTCGTAACTGCCGGCGGCGAAGAGGTCATCACGGAGAGTCTTTAGGCCCCAGGCAAGCCCGGACTCCCACAGCCGACCCGTCTCGAGGTCGATGTGGGGGTCCCAGGCCGCCCCTTCGGCGGCATCAAGCCACTCCAGGGCCGCACCGTTGCACCAGAGCTCGTGGAAGCACCTGGCCCATACCACGATCGGCCGGGTGGTCGAGATGGCGTCGAGGTCAGATCGACTGATCGAGCCGTGGTACTGCTGGTGCCAGCCGTACGTCACAAACGGCTGGCCGGAAGGGTGGGCGGCCTCCAACCCGGTCAGCCGGGCCTGGTAGGCCTCCTGGCCGACGGTGGCCTCGACAACACCGCCCGGCAGGCTCCACGACTCGGGGGTGATCCACTCGGTGGCCAGGAGGATGGCCATGAGGGGCGGGTGGACATGCGGGTCGATGAGGCCGGGTAGCAAGACAGCATCGACGAACCGGTCATCGACCACGTGGTCGTGGACGTCCAACCAGGGCCGGAGCGATTCCAGCGAGCCGACCTCCACGATCCGGTCGCCCTGCACGGCCACCGCCGAGGCCTCGGGTAACGACGGGTCCATGGTGTGAATCCGACGGGCCAGGTAGACGGTGATCATGCCCTCGGGGCCTTCCGGTAGCCGACAGCGGCAAGGGAGAGGCGCCGGAAATCGGCGATCGTGGCGTCGTCCAGTTCCTGGCCCTCGAGGACGGCCCGGTAGTAGATCGGGCCGAGGAAGAACTGCTCGAGGTGGTCCACGTCGTCGACCCCGGTGATCTCCCCCCGGTCAAGCGCCCTGCGGAGGATCTGGCGCACGGCAGTCCAGCCGGATCGGCGGTCGGCGTCCATGGCTCGGCCGATCTCCGGATCGTGAACGGAAAGCTCGAGCAGGCTGGTCGCCACCTCACGGAACCCCTCCCGGTTGTAGGTGTCCCGGCGGTCGACATACCACTGGTCGAGCTCGGTGGCGAAGTCCCCTACGTCAACAACCTTGGCTCGGTGGCCCCACCGACTCAGACCGGCACGGAAGATGGCCTTCTTGTCGGGCCACCGTCGGTAGATCGACGTCTTGGACACCCGGGCGGTCGAGGCCAGTCGATCGATGGTGAACGCCGACAGGCCACCGTCGGCCAGGAGCCGAATTGCCGTGTCCAGAATGGCCTCACCACCCGGATCGGGCTCAGCAGCACCACCGACCGTCACCGGATCGTCACCCTCCGCCGTTGCGTCGACCCTGTTTCCTGCCATAGCGTCCCCATTTCGGAGCCGTACACCGTGTTCTTCGCCACCCTCTCGGACTCGACCGACCGTCACACCGTCGGCCGGACCTTGGCGGTGGGGCGAGAATACAGTACGGTCCCGTACCGTCAACTCGGTAAGGCCGGTGTTACCCCCGCTCCCGCGGTGGGACACCGCCAACAGATTCCGACATCAACAATTTCCGAAACATGGAGGGGACCCATGCGTCGATCGCGACGTGTTCTTCTTGCCCTTGGGCTTGCATTCACCCTGATCGCCGGAGCTTGTGGCTCCGATGAGGCCGCACCGGCAGCCACGACGGCTGCTCCGGCGGCTACTACGGCTGCTCCGGCGGCTACTACGGCTGCGCCGGCTACTACGGCTGCTCCGGCTCCCGAGGAGGTCGGCACGGTTGG
>JAKURX010000091.1 GCA_022451505.1 Acidimicrobiales bacterium
CAGGTTGGTCGGCGCACCAGCCAGTGTGTGCGGCGTGGCGGCAATCGGAGCCGAGGCGGCACCGGTACCGGCAGCGTTGGTCGCCGAGACTGTGAACGTGTAGGTGGCTCCGTTCTGGAGGCCTGTCAAGCGGTACGAAGTGGCCGAGGCCGCGACGTTTGCCGAACCGGACGTCATCCCCTGACTGACGTTGCTGGTCCATGCCACGGAATACCCGGTGACCGCCGTACCCCCGTTTGCGGTCGGGACCGACCACGTAACGGTGGCCTCGGCATTCGACGAAGTGGTAGCCACAGAGGTGGGCGCTCCGGGAACCACGTCAGACTGGGCCGACACCGCCGCAACCCCGAGTGCGAACAGAGCCACCGTCCCGGTGCCGGCCACTAGGGCCAAAAGTTGCCTGGTTCGGCTCAGCGGATCCCCCACAAGTCCCGGCAGGCCTCACAGGTCTCCTCGGGTATCACCCCGAACCTCATCAGGATCCGGAAAAGCCAGCACCCCAGACAGAACCCCGCGAACGCTTCCAGTGAGGCAGCGACTAGGACAACTGTCACCAACAGATAGGACACCGTCCCGGCTCCGGCGAGCGCGGTGACCAGCGCTCCGATGGACAGGGTCGCTCCGATGCCCTGGGCGAACCGCTTGGGCGGACCCGGGGTCTCCTGCACGGCCCACGACAGGCGGGGCCGTACCACCCGGGTGATCAGGCTTCCTAGCGGGCTAAGTGTTGGACCGGTCGCCACCCGGGCCAGGAATCCCCAGGCCAGAACGACGACCAGCAGCGTCCACCCGGTGGCCAGTATGACCACGCACTGGAGCACCACCCCAGTGGCCACCAGCCGGGCCGAGACCTCGTCCACCGGATGCGGAAACGCGAACAGACCCGTAGCCCCAGTCTCGGTCTTCCGGTTCCCCACGGGACAAACCCTATTGTCGGGTGATGCCGTCCTCCACGATTCAACCGTTCCCGGTTGCCGGAACCCCGGTTGATGAGGTGGTCCGGGACCTGGACGCTCGTCGAGGCGGAGACGTGCGGTGGGCTGAAGGGCGCACGTTCGGCCTGGTGTTCGACGGTGGTCCGGAGGTACGCCAGGTCGCTGAGGAGGCAGCAAGGCTCTTCCTCCACGAAAACGCTCTCAACACCGCCGCCTTCCCCTCGCTGGGCGAAATCCAGACCGAACTCTGCGCCTGGACAGCCGACCTCCTCCACGGCCCGCCGGAAGCAGCCGGATTCCTGACCAGCGGTGGCACCGAGAGCATCCTGTGTGCCGTAGAAGCGGCCCGGGAACGTGCTGCGGTCGAGCGGGGCGTGGTCGACCCGGAGATCGTGCTGGCCCGAAGCGCCCATGCGGCGTTCCACAAGGCCGCCCACCTGTTCGGGCTGCGGACCCGGGTCGTCCCAGTGACCGACGACTGGACAGCCGACGTAGACGCAGTGGCCGACTCGGTCGGACCATCTACCGCCCTGGTCGTGGCGTCGGCCCCCCAGTACCCCCAGGGGGTGATCGATCCGGTGACCGAGATAGCGGGATTAGCCGACTCGGTCGGCGCTAACTGCCACGTGGACGCCTGCATGGGCGGGTTTGTCCTCCCCTTCGCCACCGACGAGAACCCCGATGCGTGGGGTAGCCCACCGTGGGACCTCGGCGTCGACGGCGTGACATCCATCTCGGCCGACATTCACAAACTCGGATACGCCCCCAAGGGCGTCTCGGTCCTCCTCCACCGGTCAAGAGAACTGCGCCACTACCAGACGTTCGTCTTTGACGACTGGTTGGGAGGCCGCTACGCCACCCCGAACCTGCAGGGCACCCGCTCGGGCCTACCCATGGCAGCCGCCTGGGCGGTAGTCCGTCACCTGGGACGCGACGGTTATTGCCGGCTGGTCCGAGCCACCCTGGAGGCCGCTGACCGCATCCGGGCCGGCGTGCGGGCCGTCGACGGCCTCTCCGTCCCCGGGGACCCCCGGCACCACCTGCTCTCCATTACCGCCGACCCGGCAGCGGACGTGCCAGTCAGCATCCCGGCTCTGGGCGAAGCCCTAGCGGCCCGGCATTGGCACCTCGACAGGCAGGGCCCACCGGACGGCCTGCACCTGACGGTCAGCGCGGGCAATGTCCCGACCGTGAACGAGTGGCTGGCCGACCTCTCCGACGCCGTCGTCGAGGCCCGGGAACGCGACAACATCGACCCGGCAGGCGACGGTTCCTACGCCACCTTGGAGTGACGGCTCAGGAGAAGAGACGGGACGCGTCCTCGAAGTCGACCAGCCACGTCCGACCCCCGGCATCAGAGTGGTACGACGACCAACCCAGCAGTTGGCGGGCCCGCTCGGGCAGGTCGGCGGCCCGCTCCCGATCCACCTGCAGGGGACTGGCCTCCTCGGGCCGCAACCATCCGACCACGAAACTGACGTGCATGCCGTAACGCCACGTCTCGGTGGCGTTGGACCCAGCACCGTGGATCACCTTTCCCGAGTAGAACATCCCGGCACCGGCCGGCATCTCGGCGTAGGCCAAATCGGCCTCGGCCACGTCATAGCCCCGAACCAGACCGGGCGGCAGGTCCTGCGTGCCCGGCACCACCACCGTGGCACCGTTGTCTTGGGTGAAGTCCGAGAGGGCGAACATGCAACTGATGGTGATCTCCCGTTCAGCGTTGACAGCCTCCGGCCAGTTGTTCTCGTCTCGGTGTAGGTACTGGGCCCGCTCCCCGGGACCGACGGCCATGACCTGACCGGTGTTCAGCCAGTAGTCGGCACAACCAGACAACAACTCACGGTCAACCACCTCGGACAGCAGGGGGTGGAGGAGGGCGTGGTCCACGAAGGCCCGGCTGCGAGCGGCCAGGCCGCAGAACCGGATGGTCTGGGAACCGTGAAACAACTCCCATTGCTCGAGTCCGCTCCGGGAACCCGGGACGGTCGCCTCGAGTGACGGCGCCAGGTCGTCAACAATGGCCCGACGCTGATCGTCGGCTAGCAGGTCCCGGACAATCACCCCACCGTCACGGTGCAGGGCGGCCACCAGGTCGTCGACCGGGGTTTCCCGGTCCAGGGTGGTCAGCTTGGCCATGACGCGCAGCATCCCCGCCCTGGTGCCCCTCGCGCAATTCCCCGTGCCAACCCTCGACCCCGGAGCCGTCACTCGGGGAGCGGTACTGTCCGGCCCCATGGCCCTCACCCTGTCCCACAGCGGCGGACCGGACGATCCTCAGCTCCGCGACCTCACCATCGGTGGCCTGCTACGCGAGGTGGCCAACCAGGTCCCCGAACGGGTGGCCCTGATCGCTGGAACCCCCGATCCGGCCGACCGGCGGGAGTGGACCTACGCCGAGCTGGTGGTCGACGCCGAGCGGGCCGCCCGGGCTATCCGGGCCCACTTCGAGCCGGGTGAGCGGCTGGCCGTGTGGGCGCCGAATGTCCCCGAGTGGATGATCCTGGAGTTCGGCTGTGCCATGGCCGGGGTGATCCTGGTGACCGTCAACCCGGCCTTCCAGGCCCGCGAACTCCAGTACGTGTTGACCCAGTCGCGCTCGGCGGGGCTCATGGTGCTCCCCGAGTTCCGGGGCAACCCCATGCTGGCCACGGCCATCGAGGTGCAGCACGAGTGCCCCGACCTGCGGGAGGTCCTCCGCCTCGACCAGTGGGAGGACTTCCTGTCCGAGGGGGACGCCTGGGACGGCGAGCTCGTGGACCCCGACCCCATGGATCCGTGCATGATCCAGTACACCTCGGGTACCACCGGCTTCCCGAAGGGGGCCCTCCTGTTCCACCGGGGGCTGGTCAACAACGGGGCCCACACGGCGGACCGGATGGGCGTCAGCGACGGCGCGGTGTGGGTCTGCACCATGCCGCTGTTTCACACCGGCGGTTGCGTGCTCGGCGTCCTGAGTGGTGTCTCGAAGCGGGTGACCATGGTCCTCGTGGAGGCCTTCGACCCGGGGCTGGTGCTGGAGCTGTTCGACACGTACGGCGGTATGGCCATGCTGGGGGTACCCACGATGCTGGTGGCCATGCTCGAGCACCCCGACTTCGCCTCCCGGGACCTGTCCCTCGTGGAGGCCATCTGCTCTGGCGGCTCGACTGTCCCGGCCCCGCTGGTCGAACGGTTCGAGAAGGAACTCGGGGCGCCCTTCACCATCGTGTTCGGCCAGACCGAGCTCTCGCCGGTTTCGTCGATGACCCACGCCACGGACACCATCGTGGACAAGGCCACCACCATCGGAACCCCGATGCCCCACGTGGAAGTCAAGATCATCGACCCGGAGACTGGCGAGACAGTACCGGTAGGCACCATCGGCGAGTACTGCGCCCGTGGCTACCTGGTGATGCACGGTTACTACGAAATGCCGGACGCCACCGCCGAAACCATCGATGCTGACGGATGGCTCCACACCGGCGACCTGGCGGCCATGGACGAGCGGGGCTACCTCTCCATCGAAGGTCGGCTCAAGGACATGATCATCCGGGGTGGGGAAAACATCTACCCCCGAGAGCTGGAAGAGCTTCTGTTCGCCCACGACACGGTGGCCGAGGTGGCCGTGGTTGGGCTGCCCGACGACCGGTGGGGCGAGGTGGTGGCCGCCTTCGTCCGACCGGCCCCCGACCGAACCATCGACAAGGGCGAACTCTTCGCATACCTGCGGGAGCACCTGGCACCCCACAAGACGCCGAAGCACTGGTTCGAGGTCAACGAGTTCCCGCTGACCGGCAGCGGCAAGATCCAGAAGTTCGTGCTGCGCGACCAGTGGGTCGACGGCCAGTGGGCTGAAATGGCCTAAGCGACGGGCCCGCTTACACGAGCGTCAGATAGGCGTCGAGTTCGGCCGCCGTCACCCGGTCGGTGATGGTACGGAACTCGGTCCGCTTCACCGAAGCGAAGTAGTCGACGTAGTCGCCGTCCCGGCCCGTTCCAAACCCGGCCCGCAGCACGTCGTCGGCGACCAGGTCGTCGCAGGCGTGCAGCAGCGTCGGTGGCAGGGCGCTGATGCCCCGGGCGGCGATCTCGTCGAGGCCTAGGGCGAAGAGGTTGTCGCCGTTCGGGTCGCCGGGGTCAGCCTGACGGGCCACGCCGTCCAGGCCTGCGCTCAACAGTGCGGTGAAGGCCAGGTACGGGTTGGCCGACCCGTCGGGGGCACGGACCTCGATACGGCCGCCTTCCGGGACGCGGATCATCTGCGTCCGGTTGTTGCCGCCGTAGGCCACGTAGGCGGGCGCCCAGGTGGCTCCTGAGTCGGGTGGCCCGACGCCGATCCGCTTGAACGAGTTGACGGTTGGGCAGACGATGGCCGTTAGGCCTTGGGCGTGGTCGAGGATGCCGGCGATGAAGCGATAGGCCAGCTCACTAAGCCCGAGTCCGCGGGCGTCGTCGTCGTCGTGGAACAGCGGTTCGTCGGAGTCGGCGGTCCAGAGGCTGAGGTGAGTGTGGAGCCCGTTGCCGGTCTTGTCGGCGAACGGCTTGGGCATGACCGTGGCGTACAGGCCCTGGCGGCGAGCCAGGGTGTGGAGCATGAGGCGGAGCAGGATGAGGCGGTCCGAAGTGGTGAGGGCGTCGGCGTACTGGAAGTTCTGCTCGAACTGGCCGTTGGCGTCCTCGTGGTCGTTGGCGTAGTTGCCCCACCCCATGGCATCCATGTGGCGGGACACCGTGGTCAGGTGGTCCAGCGCCGTGGTCAGGCCCCGGGCGTCGTAGCACGGCAGGGTCGAGGTGTCCCGCTCGTCGGCCGGTCGCAGCGACCCGTCCTCGTTGCGGTGGAGCAACGAGTACTCCACCTCGACGCCCGCCTTGAGGACGAGGTTCTGCTCAGCGGCCCGTTCCATGGCCCGCCGGAGGATCACCCGGGGGGCGTACGGCCAGAGCTCTCCTTCCACCGTGGCGTCACACTGCAGGGCGGCAACGTTGGGCTGCCAGGGAAGCCGCGTGTAGGAGGCCGGATCGGGGATGGCCAAGATGTCCGGGTCGGCCGGGGTTTGGCTCATGGGTCCGGCGGCGAACCCGGCGAACCCCGCTCCCACCTCGAGCAGGTCGTCGATTGCGCTGACCGGCACCAGCTTGGCGCACGGCTTTCCGTGCATCTCCACGAACATGGCGTAGATGAACTCCACGTCGTCCTCGGCGATCCGCCCCTTCAGTTCGTCCGGCGTCATCTCGCCCTCCTCTCGGGGCATCCCTGCCCCTGTCTTCCACGGACTATCTCATGTATTGACCCGGCTACCATTCGGCCGCCGCACAAACCGCATCGGGGGACCCGTGGCCAGCCTCAGGGAGCAGGGCAGGGAGCTGCTCGACGGCGCCGGGGTGACCGTCGGCGGCAATCAGCCCCACGACATCCAGATCCACGACGACCGGTTCTGGCGCCGCGTCCTACGGGATCGGGAACTGGGCCTCGGCGAGGCCTACCAGGAGGGCTGGTGGGACGCCATTCGAGTCGACGAGTTCTTGGTCCGGGTGCTGACCGCCGACCTGCGGTCTGCTATCCGAGCCAGCCCGGCGCTACTCCTCAACGTGTTGCGCTCGAACCTCGTGAACCGCCAGACGATCCGCCGAGCGGGACACAACGCCGGGGCCCACTACGACATCGGCAACGACCTGTACCTGCGGATGCTCGGGCCGGAGATGGTCTATAGCTGCGCGCTGTGGGACGAAGCCGCCGACCTTGAAGCCGCCCAGGCAGCGAAGTTGGACCTGGTCTGCCAGAAGTTGCACCTGGAGCCGGGGATGCGAGTCCTGGACATCGGTTGTGGCTGGGGCAGCTTCGCCCGCCATGCCGCCACCCACCACGGAGCGGCCGTCGTCGGAATCAGCCCAGCCGCCGAGCAGGTGGACGAGGCCCGAAAGCGGGCCGGGGACCTCCCAGTGGAGTTTCGCCAGCAGGACTACCGGGAGGTGGCCGGCACCTACGACCGGATCGTGAGCATCGGGATGATGGAACACGTGGGCCCCAGGAACTACGGGGTGTTCTTCGAAGGGTGTGGAGACCTGCTGGAGTCCAACGGCCTAATGCTGCACCACACCATCGGATCAAATGAG
>JAKURX010000092.1 GCA_022451505.1 Acidimicrobiales bacterium
TGGACGAGATGCATTGCGCGGATCTTGGCATTGTGCCGCACTTCCTGGGGTCTTGCTTCCATAACTTTATCTACGATGGCCCCTTGACCGGTGTGCTTGACCACCGCGTCGATGTCCTCTGGGATCGCGTACTGGAAGTCCGGGTACCGCCGGCGGGCCTCGGCTCGGTACCGGTCGGTGGAGTGGGTGCGGTCGCCGTCGTACTCCGGGATGACCTGATCGCCGAACAGCTCGATCATCTCCAAGGTCTGGTCATGGGCTAGACCCTCGGTGGGAAGTCCGAACACCACCTGATCACAGCCCACCTCCTGGTACCGGTTCAGCTGCTCACTGACCTCCTCGGGATTGCCGCACAGCATGTAGCCGCCGTCGATGGCCAGGTCCAGCAGCTCGTCAGTCCAACCTGGGTCGATCGGCGGGTCGGGCCAGGTGATGGCATCCGGGGACTTAGGCATGGTGTCGTGGTACATGTTGACCATGGTCACCAGATAGCCCCGCCCCTTGGCCTTGGCCACGGCGCGGGCCTCCTCGCGGTCCTCCAGGCAGATGCAGGCGTTGGTCATCATCACGTTGTCGTTCCTGAACTGACCGATCTGCTCGACCGGGTCCTGGATGGCCTCCTTGTAGGCCTCCACCCTGCCCCTGAGGTTGTGGATGGGTTCGAAGTTGAAGGCAATGGCACCAATGCCCAAGGAGCCGGCCTTAGCGAAGGTGGGTGGGTTACCGCAGGCCACCCAGAGCGGCGGGTGGCCCTTGCCGTAGGGCTTGGGGAGGATGTTGTGGGGGGTCGGCACGGTGAAGAACTCCCCGTCGAAGTCGTAGTCCTTCTGCTCCCACATGCGAGGGATCTCGCGGATGACCTCGTCCCACTGGGCCTTGGTCTCGCTGGGGTCCATGACGTTGAAGGTGCGCAACTCGTGACTGCCGGCACCTCGACCCGTGCCGAACTCGAACCGGTTGTTCGTGACGTGGTCGAGCATGGCCGCCCGTTCGGCGATGCGAACCGGGTGTTCCTTGTTTGTCGGCAGGCTGGTGATGGCCGAGCCGATATGGATGTAGTCGGTCTGGGCGGCCACCCAGCCCATGACTGGGGCCGGGGCCGACATGTGGCTGTACTCGGTCAGGCCGTGGTGCTCGCCGAACCAGATGTACTTCCAGTTGTGCTTGTCGGCCAGGATGGCGTACTCGGCCTCTCGGAGGAGCTCGGTGTGCTCGCTCTCGGAGTCGTGGGCGGCCGGCCCGGGGGTATAGCCGTTACTGAAGATGCCGAACTCCATCGGGTGCTCCTGAGGTCGGGCCGGGACCGGTGGTCCGGCAGGTAGTAATACCATCCATTAGTATGGTCGAATCGTCGTTCCGGGTCAAGCCCGACAGGCCCGGTACGGTCCGCCGGGTGGACCAGCCCCGGCCGTGGACCGAGCACACCGACGGTGCCCCGTTCGACCTTCCGGAGCCGGGCACGCTGGTCGGCGCCTGGGCTTCGACCCTCTCCGATGATCCCGACCGACCCCTGCTCCATGGTCCGTGGGGAAGTGGCGGGACACGGTGGGTCGGCCGGAGGGAGTTCCTCGACCATACGGTCCGGCTCGCTGGCCGTCTGTTAGCCGCTGGCTTGGAGGCCGGGGACCGCGTGTTGGTCTCCGGGCCGTCGTCGGTGGATCTGACCGCTGTCCACGTGGCTTGTCTGCGGGCTGGCCTGGTTGTCGTGCCCGTCAACGGCGGCTACCGAGAGGCGGAGCTGGCTCACCTGGTCGGGGACTGCGCCCCGCGGGCCGCCCTTGTCGACCACGACGGCTGGGCCGACCTGCTGACCGGCTTGGCCCCCGACCTCCTGGTGGCCGACACCGCAGTGGACCTGCCCGACGGCGACCCCGGTGGTCGCCTGGACCGCGCGGCTCCCGGTGATCCGGCCCTCCTCGGGTATACCTCAGGCACCACCGGGCGACCCAAAGGTGCCGTGCTCACCCAGGCCAACCTGCTGGCCGGGGCCTGGTCGGTGGTCGTGGCCTGGCGGTGGACCGGCGCCGACCGCCTGCTCCTCTGCCTGCCGCTGTTCCACATGCACGGCCTGGGAGTGGGCCTCCACGGCACCCTGCTGGCCGGAGGCTCGGCCGTTCTGCAGGTCGGCTTCGCGCCCGATGCCGTATTCGGCGGTCTGGCCGGCCACCGCTGCACCATGTTCTTCGGCGTTCCGACCATGTATCACCGGCTAGCCGACCATCCTCGGGTGGCCGACCTCGGAGCGCTCCGGTTGTGTGTAGCCGGCTCGGCCCCCCTGGCCGCCGACCTGCACCACCGCCTGGCCGTCAAGGCCGGGGTGGCCGTGCTGGAGCGGTACGGCATGACCGAGACGGTGATGCTGGTGTCCAATCCGTTCGACGGCGAACGCCGCCCGGGTGCCGTGGGCTTCCCCCTGCCAGGCGTGGAGGTACAGCTGGCCGAGGGGACCGGCGAGGTGCTGGTCCGGGGGCCGAACGTGTTCGCCGGCTACTGGGAGCGGCCCGAAGCCACGGCTGAGGCCTTCGCGGAGGACGGCGACGAACCGTGGTTCCGGACCGGGGACCTTGCCGCGGTGGACGGTGACGGCTACCTGTCTCTCGTGGGCCGGGTGAAGGAGCTCATCATCAGCGGCGGCCTAAACGTTTACCCCCGGGAGGTCGACGACGTCCTGGCCGGCCACCCAGCGGTGGCCGAGGTGGCGGTAGCCGGGGTGCCGTCCTCCGAGTGGGGCGAGGAGGTGGTGGCCTGGGTGGTGCCAGTTGGCGGACGGGAGTGCCCGACGGCGGCCGACCTTCGCTCCTACGCCGGAGACCATCTGGCCTCCTACAAGCTGCCCCGCCAGGTGGTAGCCGTGGATGCCCTACCCCGCAATGCCCTCGGCAAGGTGGTCCGGCACGAGCTACGGCTCCCGGGACCCTGAACGGCGACAGCCCGGCTGGGACCCGACCGCCCACCCTGTGCGAGGCTCGATCCATGGGCGACCGACCGACCCGGGTGGACTTCCACTTCGACGTGATCTGTCCGTGGGCCTACCAGACCTCCTTGTGGATGCGCGACGTCCGGGACCGGCAGGGTCTCGAGGTGGACTGGCGGTTCTTCAGCCTCGAGGAGATCAACCTCGTCGAAGGGAAGAAGCACCCGTGGGAGCGGGACTGGTCCTACGGGTGGTCGATGATGCGGGTCGGCGCCCTGCTCAAGCGGGAGGACCCGGCCCTCGGCGACGCCTGGTACCTGCGGGCCGGAACGGCCCTCCACGTGGAGGGCCGTAAGCCCCACCGGCCCGAAGTAGCTCAGGATTTGCTGACCGAGATGGGCCTCGACCCGGGCCTTGTTGACGAAGCGCTGGCCGACGAAACCACCCACGACGATGTCCGGTCCGACCACGATCGGGTGGTGTCCCTCGGCGGCTGGGGTGTGCCGACTCTGGTCTTCCCGGGCGCCGACGAGGACAAGTCCCGCAAGCTGTTCGGTCCCGTGCTCATCGACCCCCCGACTGGCGAGGCTGCCGACAGGCTGTGGGACCTCGTGGTGGGCTGGCTGGAGTTCCCGCACTTCTTCGAACTGCAACGGCCCAAGACCGAGGCCGACATGACCGCCGTCGGCCGGGTGTTCCAGCCCTACCTCGAGGCCCGGGAGTGGGACACCGTGGCCAATCCGACCCCCTAGATGCCGGAGGCGACGGTGGAGATCGACCTGGACCGAGGACAGATCCTGGGAGGGCTGGAGGAGATCTGGTCCACCTGGTCGGGCTGGGCGGACGACCTCTCCGGGGACGACTGGGCCACGCCGAGCCGCTGCCCGGGGTGGACTGTCCAGGACAACCTGGCCCACCTCATCGGCACCGAGCGCATGCTCCAGGGCTACGAGGCGCCAGACGTCGAGTACCCAACCGAGCACCTGAAGAACCCGGTCGCCGAAGGCAACGAGCGGTGGGTGGAGTCGATGCGTCCATTGTCGGGGCCGGAGGTCCTAGCCGAGTTCCAGACCGTGTCGGCCGAGCGCCTCGGACAACTGCACGCCATGTCCGACGACGAGATCCTGAAGGTTGGCTGGTCGCCGGTAGGTGAGGTGCCGTACCTGCGCTTCATGCACGTTCGGATTTACGACTCGTGGCTGCACCTTGAGGACTGCCGGGCCCCGCTCGGCCACCCGTCCTGTGCAGGGGGACGACCGGCCGAGATGTCGGTGGCCGAGGTCACCACGGCCGCTGGCTTCGTGATCGGCAAGAAGGCCGGAGCGCCCGACGGGAGCCGGGTGGAGGTCACCCTGACCGGTCCGGTGGCCGCCACCATCCGGGTGGCCGTCGACGGCCGGGCCCGGGTGGTCGAGGAACTGGACGGCGAGCCCACGGCGACCCTTGCCCTATCGTCCAACGACTGGCTGGCCTTGACCGGGGGCCGAGTGGATCCGGTGCCCCTCATCGAGGACGGGCGGGTGGCCCTCGGCGGCGACCTCGTCCTGGCCCGCCAGCTAGCCGAGCGCCTGGCCTTCACCATCTGACCCGGTAGCCGTAGCATCGGACCATGGCCTTCGGACACCGGCTGCTGACCGTCCCCGATCCCGCTGACGCCCTCCCGGGGCGGGACCAGGCCGTGGCCATACCGGCGGCCCACCACGTCAACGGCCGGTCGATGGTGCCGCCGTTCCCGGACGGCGTGGACACCGTGGTCCTCGGCATGGGCTGCTTCTGGGGTGCCGAGCGGAAGTTCTGGGAGACCCCCGGCGTGTGGACCACTGCCGTGGGTTACGCCGGGGGCTACACCCCGAACGCCACCTACCAGGAGGTGTGCTCCGGGATGACCGGGCACAACGAGGTGGTCCTGGTGGCCTACGACACCGGCGTGCTGTCGCTGGCCGACGTCCTGCGGGTGTTCTGGGAGAACCACGACCCCACCCAGGGCATGCGCCAGGGCAACGACGTGGGAACCCAGTACCGGTCAGGGATCTACTTGGCAGACGACGCTCAACGGGCTGTCGCCCAGTCCACCCGGGAGACCTACGCCGCCCGGCTGACCGCCGCTGGCTTCGGCGAGGTCACCACCGAGGTCCTGGTCCGTTCCGAGTTCTTCTACGCCGAGGACTACCACCAGCAGTACCTGGCCAAGAACCCTTCGGGGTACTGCGGCATCGGGGGGACCGGCGTGTCTTGCCCGGTCGGCGTCTCAAGCTGAACCGCTCGGGTCACCGGCCCCGGCTCTTCGGCATCCGACTACTCAGTGTTCCAGGACGGTGACCGTTCCAGCTGTTCCGTCAACCTCGACCAGAGCGCCGTCTGGGATCCGTTCCGTGGCATTCTCCACGGAGACCACGCACGGGATACCAAGCTCGCGCGACACGATCACCGCGTGGCTCATCAGCGCCCCCACGTCGACCACCACTGCGGCCGAGGGCAGGAACAGCGGCGTCCACGCCGGATCGGTGATGGGGGCCACAAGCACCTCGCCGGGCTCCAGGTCGACGGCGTCGGCCGGGTCCATCACCACCCGGGCCCGTCCCCGGGCCACACCCTGACATCCCGACGCCCCGGTCAGCACGTCTCCTGGTCGTGCCGGCTCGCTCCGGGCCCGCGATGCGTGGTCGGCCTCCAACTCCTCGATGGTCGGGACCTCGTGCTGCCCGGTGATGAAGAAACGGGGCTCCACCGCCGTGTAGCGGTCATACAGGGCCCCGCGTTCGGCCAGGGTCCCGGCAAAGGAGGCTGGATCGGCGAGATAGGAGGGCAGCTCATCGATCGGATCCAGTAGGGCAACCCGGATGGGGTCGGGATCCCCACCCCGCTCGGCGGCCCGCCGCACCAGTTCCCGGTAGACGCGCTTGGTGGGTGCCCCGAGGCGGATGGCCCGGTCGCGGGTGGCTTCGCGGGCCTGGGCCCACCAGGGGGCGGCGAGCAGCGCCTTGTCGAAGTTCCGTCGGTCGAGCCCCTTGACGTGGGGGCGTACCACGTCGACGGCCGCGGCCCGTCGGGCGTCGTCGCCGGCCAGGCGGGTCGCCGGGTCGAGGTCGTGGGCGGCGAGGCGCATCCGGTCAATGGCCACTAGGGCCAGCTCGGGGGTGTTCTCCCAGTTCCGCGACGAGAGCTCCCAGTCGTTGGGTCCGCGGTGGCCGTGGGTGGCCGTGAATGCCGCGAACCGTTCCCGGAAGTCGGCTGCCGCCTGGTCGCTGGCAAGCCTGTCCAACAAGCCATCCACGCCGAGGTTGAACGCGGCACCCAAGGCCGGCTGGCCCTGTACCGCCCGGGCAATGGAGTAGAGGTCCCGGGAGTATTCGGCTGACCTCACGTCCCCGGCCGACCCGACCAAGTGGGTGACGAGCCCGGGCTCGCCGGCTGCCACGCATGCGTCGGCCAGCATCCCGGTCACGATCGAAGCCAGGCCCGACGAGAGCATGTGGTTGTGGAAGGCCGGTCCGAAGGCCTTAGGGAAGGCATGGAGGTGGGCCATCAACTCCGCATCCGGAGCGTCCAGTGACGGGCATCGGGCACGGTGGGCCTCGGCCCTGGCGAAGCTGTCGGACACCATGGGCGGCATAGATCGGGTGTTCAGGGCACCGAGGACCGACCGCAGGATTCGCAGGGACGACAGCAGGCTGCGGTCGCCCTTGCGGGGTTCGTAGGGCGGAGGGTCGCCCTCGCCGAAGAACGCGATGTCGATCGCCTCGGCTGAGGAGCCGGGGGCCCGCACGCCCAGGATCCTGAGGTAGGAGAGGTTGAGGTAGGCGTAGCCGCCGTACAACCCGATGATCACCGGATCGTCGCCCGAGAAGTCGCTCGCCCGGGTCACGCCGAGTTCGGCGTAGGCGCCGCGCCACGCCTTCTCGGCGGCGATGACACCCAACCGGTAGGACAGGGGGGTGAGCACCTCGGGGAAGACCTCCCCCACGTTGCCCCGGGTGTTGATCGGCCAACGCGGGTCGACCGTCCCTTCGATAATCCACGACGTGCCCATGGCGCCCCCCGATGCCGGGCCCCACCAGAGGCC
>JAKURX010000093.1 GCA_022451505.1 Acidimicrobiales bacterium
ATGCCAGGCGACGACGCCCCACAGCAGGCCGCCGAAAGTCGCGATCGCCATGGAGATCAGCGCCCAGGTCGTTCCGCCGATGAGCTGAAAGCCGCCCATCCCAATGAACATCGCACACTGGTTGGCGCCGGACGTTACGGCCACGGCCTGGGCGGGGCGGGGGGCCGACGGCCACCTGGGGGAGCTGGCCGTGGACGACGACCCCCGCAACGCCGAGATGTACCGGTCGGCGGGGGTCCCGACGGTCTACCTGCACTCCGGCTACTACGATCTCTGATCGCTGCTCGGTCGGTGGCCGGCGCGTTCCGGTGGGTGGGTCGCCACCGTACGATGGACCTCCGATCAGACGAGGAGCACGCCCTTCCCATGTTGAACACAGCCAAAACCTTCGCTCTTCTGGCCCTCCTGGGAGGCCTGTTCATCGTCGTGGGTGGTGCCATCGGAGGCAACGGCGGGATGGTCTTCGGCATGGCCCTGGGCCTGGTCTTCGTCGGTGGCTCGTACTGGTTCAGCGACCGCATCGCCATCGCTTCAGCCAAGGCGGTGCCAGCCGATCCGGTGGAGTACCCCGAGTACCACCGCATCATGCGGGAGCTCTCAACAGCGGCGGACCTACCGATGCCGAAGCTCTACGTCACGCCCAACCCGCAGCCCAACGCCTTCGCTACCGGACGCAATCCGGACCACGCCGCGGTGGCCGTCACCCGCGGGCTGCTCGAAATGCTGGACAGGACGGAGATCCGGGGCGTGCTCGCCCACGAACTCATGCACGTCCGCCACCGTGACATCCTCATCGGGTCGGTGGCCGCCACCATCGGCATGGCCATCACGATGATCGCCCGCATGGCGATGTTCGCCGCCATGTTCGGAGGAGGTGGTCGTGATCGGGGCCGCAACCCGATTGGCGGGATCGCCTTCGCAATCCTTGCCCCGCTGGCCGCCATGATGATCCAGGCGGCCATCAGCCGGAGTAGGGAGTTCCAGGCCGACGCCTCAGCGGCCCGCCTGATTGGTGACGGTGAGCCGTTGGCCCGGGCCTTGGAGAAGCTCCAGATGGCATCGGGTCGGATCCCGTCCGGCGTAGATCCCAATCAGGCCTCGGCCTACATCGTGGATCCCCTGCGGGCCCAGGCCCGAGGGGGTGGTGGTTCCCGCATGTTCTCGACTCACCCACCGGCCGAGGAGCGCATCGCACGGTTGCGGACCGGCGACTGGAGCACCGGCCCGATTGTCCGCTGACCGCCGTCCGACCGTTGGCCGTGGTTTCCTGTCTGGCGTCAGTCCCGGAAGTTGGTGAACTGGAGGGGGATTCCCAGGTCAGCGGCCTTGAGCGCCGCGATGACCTCCTGCAGTGCGTCCCTTTTCTTTCCCGTCACCCGTACCTGATCACCCTGGGTCTGGGACTGGATCCCCTTGAGGCCCAGATCCTTGATGGTCCGGTTTAGCGTTCGGGCCCGGTCGGAGTCGATGCCCGCCTGGAGCCCGGCCAACTGGCGGGACCGGCCGCCGCTGGCCTCGTCCACTGTGCCCCAGTCCAGGGACTTCAGCGAGACCTTCCGGCGGACCAGCTTCTCCTCCAGAACGACGACCAGGGCGGCCAGACGGTCCTCGGTGGAGGACTCCAGCTTGATGGCACCGTCTTGGAGCTCCACGACGGAGTCGGTCCCCTTGAAGTCAAAGCGGGTACGGACCTCCCGGGCCGCCTGGTCCACGGCGTTGCGGACCTCCTGGAGGTCGATTTCGGACACGACGTCGAAGCTCGGCATGCGCGCACCCTATCCAGTTGGCGCGAGCCGTCCGGGTGGGGGATCCGGTAGGGGAGGCTCGGGGGCGTGGATAGCCTTCCCTTCTCCTGGGTCGGTGCCCGAGTGGCCAAAGGGAACGGGCTGTAAACCCGTCGGCATTGCCTTCGGAGGTTCAAATCCTCCCCGGCCCACCAGACGAGGTATGTAGGCGGGTCCGCTTCGGCGGGCCCGTCGCTGTTCCGGGTCTGACCGCTGGGAAGCCTGATCCGTCGGGTCAGGCTTCGTCGAAGACAACCTGCATGACCGTGACGTCCTGCCAGCGCCCGAACTTGCGCCCCACCTGGCGTTCCACCCCGACCTCGTGGAAGCCGTGCTTGGCGTGCAGGGCTGTGCTGGCTTCGTTGTTCCCACCGATCCGGGCGATTACCGAGTGAAAGCCGCTGGTGCGGGCCACCTCCAGGAGGTTCCCCAGGAGCCGGTCGGCGACGCCACGGCCCCGGTGGTCGGCGGCCACGTAGACGGAGTTCTCCACCGTGCTGCGGTAGGCGGCCCGTTCCCGGAACGGCGACAGTGAGGCGAACCCGGCCACCTCGTCGTTGATTTCGGCTACCAGCACGCTGAACGCACCGGCCCGAGCGGCCAGCCATGCTTTCTGGTCCTTGGGGCTGCGTTCCACTAAGTCGAAGGTGGCCGTCGAGGTGGTCACCTCGTGGTTGTAAATGGCCCGGATCGCCTCTGCGTCACCGGACCCGGCAAGCCGGATCTCCATGGGGCCGACGGTACCGTGCGGCCGGGCAGGGACGGGGCGGACCAGGATCCGCGAGGCTTGCGGCGACGGCTGTCGGCGGTGGGAAAGGCCGGATCGCGTGGCATCCTTGTGCCCGGCCATCGCGAGGTGGTCAGGCTCCCTTAGCTCAGTCGGCAGAGCGTCTCCATGGTAAGGAGAAGGTCGACAGTTCGATTCTGTCAGGGAGCTCGCTGGCGACGTAGCTCAGCTGGTGAGAGCGCTCGACTCATAATCGAGAGGTCGACAGTTCGAATCTGTCCGTCGCTACAAGCATCGGCTCGAGCCAGTGGCCGATACGACAAAGGGCCCGCTACGGAGGGCCACCGAAGGAGCGAGGCCGACATGGCGTCCGACAAGCGAGTACAAGTCACCCTGGAGTGCCAGGAGTGCAAGCGCCGGAACTACATCACCACCAAGTCCAAGGGGAACACACGCGAGCGCATCGAGCTGAAGAAGTACTGCCGTTGGTGCCGCAGCCACGTGGACCACAAGGAGACGCGCTGAGTGTTCTCCGACCGGCCGTCCAGCGGCCGGTCGTCGGGCTCGGGTCCGTCCCCACGGCGGGATGACCAGAGGCCGCTGGTAACCTGCGCTCCTACCGCCCCCCGATTCCGACTCCGGGTCGGAGGTCGGGACCCAGGGCAGTGGCTCAATTGGTAGAGCACCGGTCTCCAAAACCGGCGGTTGGGGGTTCGAGTCCCTCCTGCCCTGCAAGACCGGTCGCCGTGTCCGTTTATCCCGCCGGGGCGCGCGTCGTCCGTACCGCCAATAGCCTGATCTACCGTCCCGATACTCGATCTGAGGCCCGACAATGTCGATGAACCGCGAGCAGAAGCGCATGCTGCAGCGTCAGGGAGAGGTCGACGCCGACGGCGAGCCGATCCGCCAGCGTCGCCAGCAGCAGCGTCCTGCCGAGGAGCGGACCGGGATCGCTCAATTCAGTCGCGAGGTCCGTGTCGAGTTGCGCAAGGTCGCCTGGCCGTCACGTTCGGAGACCGGCAACTACACCGCGGTGGTCATTATCACCATCCTTGTCATCACGGCCGTGGTAGCCGGCCTCGACTGGATCTTCTCCCAGTCCGTCCTGGAACTGTTCGACGTCTGATGAGCACCATCGAAGAACCCGAAGCCACCACCGACGCCGTCGACGTGGCGGCCGATCTCCTGCCCACCGGCACGGTCGAACAGGCTGTGGCGGCCGCTGACGAGGTGCCCGAAGGCGGCCTTACCACTGACGCGGCTGCTGACCTGCTGCCCACTGGCGATGCCCCGTCCGAGCCCGATGCCCCGTCCGAGCCCGATGCCCCGGCGGCCGACGAGTCGGTGGTCGAGGTGCTCGACGAGGACGACCTGTTCGACGGGGACGGGGACGGGAACGGGGAGCCGGCTCCCATACGGGAGAGCGCCTACGATCGTCCCGGCGGCTGGTACGTGGTCCACACCCAGTCGGGTTACGAGAAGAAGGTCAAGCAGAACCTTCAGGCCCGTACCACGTCGATGCACCTCGAGGATCGCATCCTCGAGGTCGAGATCCCGATGGAGGACGTCGACGAGTTCCGTAACGGTAAGAAGGTCACCGTCTCCAAGAAGGTCTTCCCTGGCTACCTGCTGGTGCGCTGCCACCTCGACGATGAGGCCTGGAGCGGGATTCGAGACACTCCGGGGATCGTGAACTTCGTCGGGGCGGGAGGTAAGCCGTCCAAGTTGGGCCGGCGTGAGGTCGAGACCTTCCTCCCGGTGGCCGACGAGTCCGAAGCCGTGGTGCCCAAGCGGTCTAAGGCCCGCTTCGGGTTCGGTGTGGGTGAGACGGTCCGGGTCAAGGAGGGACCGTTCGCGGACTTCTCCGGCGCCATCGTGGAGATCAATGAGGACCAGCTCAAGGTCAAGGTGCTGGTCAACATCTTCGGCCGTGAGACCCCAGTCGAACTGGAGTTTGCTCAGGTTGCCCAGCTTTAGAGGTGGCCGGTACGACGGTCGACCGAGGTTGCCGATCGTGGAGCGCCGCACCAGACTTGACCGTTCCCCCGATCGACCCCGGGGGTCGATGACCGAGACCCGGCGTCCCGGACCGACGTAGTACAACGAGACACGAGCAGAGAACCATGGCCAGGAAGCAAATCGCCGCGATGGTGAAGATCCAGATCCCTGCAGGTCAGGCGTCGCCGGCCCCGCCCGTGGGTACGGCGTTGGGTCCCCACGGTGTCGCCATCATGGACTTCTGCAAGGAGTACAACGCGAAGACCGAGGACAAGCGCGGCCAGATCGTCCCGGTGGAGATCACCATCTACGAGGACCGGTCGTTCACCTTCATCACCAAGACGCCGCCCACCTCGTTCCTCATCCGCCAGGCCGCCGGCCTGGAGAAGGCCTCGGAGAACCCCGGTCGCGAGCAGGCCGGATCGATCACCTGGGACCAGGTGGCCGAGATCGCTGAAGCCAAGATGCCCGACCTCAACGCCATCGACCTCGAGGGCGCCAAGTTGCAGGTAGCCGGAACGGCCCGGAGCATGGGTATCGCCGTCGGCTAAACACTGACACCGGATTCAAAACACAGGTCGCCGCCCGCCGGGCGGTTCCGGGACAGGGGAGGACCTCGCCCCGCCGGAGGACACGACTGGGACGAGGGAGCCAGGAGAAGGCGACATGGGCAAGTCAGGGAAGCGGTACGACACGGCAGCGGCCGGATTCGACCGGGACCAGATGTACTCGGGTTCCGAGGCACTGGGTCTGGCGTCCTCGCTGGCCGCCGCGAAATTCGACGAGAGCATCGACCTGCTGGTCCGACTCAGCGTTGACCCCCGGAAGACCGACGAGATGGTGCGGGGCACCGTGGCCCTCCCGTCAGGGACGGGCCGAGACGTCCGGGTGGCGGTGTTCGCCCAGGGCGAGGCTGCGGCAGCCGCCCGCGAGGCGGGAGCCGACCATGTCGGGGCCGATGACCTGGCCGCCGAGGTCGAGGGGGGCATGCTGGATTTCGACGTGGCCATCGCCACGCCGGACATGATGCCTGCCGTCGGCAAGTTGGGGCGCGCCCTGGGCCCCCGTGGCCTCATGCCGAACCCCAAGTCCGGGACGGTGACCGACGACGTTGCCAAGGCGGTTGGCGAGTTCAAGGGCGGCAAGGTCGAGTTCCGGACTGACCGGTTCGGCAACGTTCACCTGCCCATCGGAAAGGCCAGTTTCGAGGCCTCGGACCTATCAGCGAACCTGAAAGCGGCTGTCGAGGAACTAGAGCGCCTGAAGCCCTCTTCGGCCAAGGGCCGCTATCTGAAAAAGGTCTCGGTGTCCTCGACGATGGGCCCGGGCATCCGAATCGATCCGCTGCGGGTGGCTGAATAGTCGTCCGCGACGCGCCCCGGTCGGGGCACGGGTGGCGCTCCGGAGCGTCACCGATACCCTGACCACCACAATCGACACGCTCACCGAAGACCTCCGGGTTGCGCCCTGGCGCAGAACGAGATTCGGCACCGTCCGATCTGAGGATCGCGGCGTCGACTCCGCCCGAGCAGGGGAGCCCTCCTGATCGGATGCGGGCCACCGGCCCGGCCCCGGTCGACGGTGCGTGTGGCCGGCTCCGGCCGGAAGCAGCAACCGAGATCGGGCGAGGCGGCAGGGCCGCAACGACCGAGAAGATGAAGGAGGAGGTGTGAGTGTGGGAGAACCCCGAGCCGAGAAGGTCGCGGTCGTCGAGGAGGTCCAAGAGAAGTTCTCGGCCAGCAACGCTGTGGTACTGACCGAGTACCGAGGGCTGGACGTCCCGGCGTTGGCCGCGCTTCGCAGGTCCCTCCGCGAAGCCGGAGGCGAGTACAAGGTGTACAAGAACACCCTGGCCCGCTTCGCCATCGAGGAGCTGGGCTTGGACCTGGGCGATCTGCTCACCGGACCCACGGCCATCGCCTTCACCGGTGAGCAGCCCGACGGTTCAGCCGGCGATCCAGTTGCCCTGGCCAAGGCCCTCAAGGACTTCGCCAAGGCCAACGACTCGCTGGTTATCAAGGGTGGTCTGCTCGACCAGCAGCGGCTGACCGTCGAGGAGATTTCCAACCTGGCCGAGATCGCCCCCCGTGAGGTCCTGTTGGCCCAGTTGGCCGGCGCCATGGCGGCGCCCATGCAGCAGTTCGCGGCGCTCCTCCAGGCGCTGCCTCAGAACATGGCATACGCCCTGCAGGCCCTTATTACCCAGGGTGATGCACCGGGCGCTCCGACCTCCGAGGCGTCCGCCGACGAGGAAACCGATGCAGCCGATGCAGCCGATGCCGCCGACGAGGTGGCGGTTGCCGA
>JAKURX010000094.1 GCA_022451505.1 Acidimicrobiales bacterium
GCTGGGAATCAACCAGACGATCATGTTCGGCCTGTTCATGGTGATGATTGCCGGATTGATCAAGACCACCGGGCTGGCCCGCGAACTCATCGAGGCGCAGCCAAATATCGACAGTGGCCGGGCCATCATCGCCGGTGTCTGTGTGGCCTGCATGGGAATGGCCTCTGACATCCTGATCTCCGAGTGGGCCGATAAGCGCAAGCGTCAACTCGGCTTGATCGAGTAGTGCGCATACGAGGAGCATCGACATGACGCGAACCGCTGTCATCGGTGCCGGCCCGAGCGGTCTGGCCCAACTACGAGCCTTCGCCTCCGCAGACGCCAGCGACGTCGAGGTCCCAGAGGTGGTCTGCTACGAAAAGCAGGAGGACTGGGGCGGGATCTGGAACTACACCTGGCGAACCGGACTAGACGAGTATGGCGAGCCGGTGCACGGCTCCATGTACCGCTACCTCTGGTCGAACGGCCCGAAGGAATGCCTAGAGTTCGCCGACTACTCGTTCGAGGAGCACTTCGGAAAACCGATCGGCTCCTATCCGCCCCGGGAAGTCCTCTGGGACTACATCAAGGGACGGGTTGAGCAAAGTGGCGTACGCGACCTCATCCGGTTCCGGACAGTCGTCCGGGAGGTCACCTTCGACAGCGGTTCAAGCATGTTTACGGTAACCAGCCATGACCTGCCCACGGACCACGTCTCCTCAGAGAAATTTGATCACGTGGTGGTGGCCAGCGGCCACTTCTCGGTGCCCAACGTACCCTACTTCCCAGGCTTTGAGACCTTCCTCGGAAGGGTCCTGCACGGTCACGACTTCCGGGACGCCCAGGAGTTCACAGGCAAGGACATCCTCATCATCGGTGCCAGTTACTCGGCGGAGGACATCGGCTCCCAGTGCCACAAATACGGGGCCCGTACGGTGACGATTAGTTCTCGTGGCGGCGGGACGGGCTACGACTGGCCCGACAACTGGGAAGAGGTGTCGATCCTCACCCGGGTCGATGGGAGGACAGCCCACTTCGACGACGGGTCCACCAAGGAGGTGGACGCGGTGATCCTCTGCACCGGCTACCTACACCACTTTCCCTTCATGGCCGACGACCTCCGGTTGCGAACCAACAACCGGCTCTGGGTGCCAGGGCTGTACAAGGGCGTCGTTTGGGAGGCAAACCCCCGTCTCTTCTACCTGGGCATGCAGGACCAGTACTACACGTTCAACATGTTCGACGCGCAGGCTTGGTATGCCCGCGACGTGATCCTGGGGCGGATCACCCTCCCTTCGGCGGCAGAGATGGCTGCTCACGGTGCCGGGTGGTTGGCCCGGGAGCAGTCACTCGAGACGGCCTACGAGGAGATCGACTTCCAGGGTGACTACACCCAGGAACTAGTCGACGAGACGGACTACCCGGATTTCGACATCCCCGCGGTCAACCGGATGTTCAAAGAGTGGAAGGGCCACAAGGGCCAGGACATGATGGGCTACCGGGACAAGGGGTTCCCGTCCACGATCACCGGAAGGATGGCACCTGTCCATCACACCCCCTGGATCGAGGCCATGGACGACTCAATGGCCTCTTACCTGTCCGACGCTCCGTAGTTGCCGGAAGTTTCCGGGCTCAGGACTTGACGCGTTCCTTGTCCGGGTCGTAGTGGGGGAAGCGAACTACGGCGGCCGGAATCCGCTTCTGGTGGCCATCAATCTTGCCCACCTCGACTTCGCTCCCGATCTCCGTGTACTCAACCGACATCCGCCACAGAGCGATGTTCTTGGCCAGGATGGGGGAGCGAACCCCGCTGGTCACCACTCCCACCTGGTGGCGGCCCCTGAAGACACCGTCGCCGTTGGCGGCAGCCTCCTCACCGGTCAATTCCAGGCCTACCAGTTGCCTCTGGGGGCTGGCCTTGCGTTCCAGCAGGGCATCACGGCCGATGAAATCGTCATCCTTGGTCTTGAGGGGAACGGTGAAACCGATTCCCGCTTCGAACGGGTCGGTCTGATCGCAGAACTCGTACCCCGCGAAAATCAGTCCTGCTTCAATGCGGAGCATGTCGAGGGCTTCCAGACCCAGCGGGGTGAGCCCATGCGGGCTACCAGCCTCCCAGACAGCGTCCCACACCATCGGTGCGTCGTCGGGATGGCAGAAGATCTCGAACCCCAACTCGCCGGTGTAGCCAGTGCGCGACAGAACAATCGGAATGCCCTCCGGTCCACCGATCCGGGCCACCGAGAAGCGGAACCACCCCAGTTCAGCTACCGCGGCCTGATCCGGACGGGTCCAGACGACGTCGCTGAGGATCTCCCGACTCAGCGGGCCCTGGACCTGCAGGTTGTGGAGTTGGTTGGTGGAATTCCGGACCCAGGCCTGCAGTCCACGTTCCTCGGCTTGCTGACGTAGCCATAAACCACTGGTGTCGGTGCCACCAATCCACCTGAAGTTGTCAGGACCCATCCGGAAGACTGTCCCGTCGTCGATCATTCCACCGGTGCTGTAGCACATGGCTGTGTAGACCACCTGTCCGACGGCCAGTTTCCGTACGTTTCGGGTCACACACGTCTGCATCAGCAACTCGGCGTCCGGGCCTGTCACCTCGTACTTCCGCAAGGGCGACAGGTCGATCACCGCGGCTTTCTCCCGTGTGGCCCAGTACTCGGCTACTGCTCCGTGGTCGGTGTAGGAGTTGGCCAGCCAGTAGCCGGCGTACTCAGTGAAGTTGCGGGTGTGGTCGGCGGTTCTCGGGTGAAAACCCGTCTCCTTGGTGAGTTCCGGGTCAGCGTCGGTGGTCATGCGGAAGGCGGTCGCTTTCTTGAAGGTGTTGTGCGCCGGGTAGACGCGGATGTGGATGTCGGTCGGGTTCCAACCGTTGGCGGCGTCGACGTCGCACGGGCAAGCCGACGATACGCAGACCAGGTCGGTCAGCGCGCGAAGGAGAACGTAGTCGCCGGGTCGGGACCACGGTTCGTCGAAGTAAACCTGACTGTCGGCGGTCAGGTTGGTGTTGAAGAAAAAGTTGATGGCCTCCCATCCGCCACGTGGGGTGATCTCGTAGGGCTCCAGTGCTCGGTTGAAGTTGTCACTGCAGTTGACGTGCCCTGGGTAACCCATGTCGTCGTAGTACTTGGGATTACAGGCGGTATTGAACGTGTCGTGCCGCCCGACGGTGTCTTGGACAACCTCCAGCATGGGACCCATGTCGACATCGAAGTACTTGGAGTACAGCCCAGGGAGCGGGTAGGCCGCTCCCATGAGGCTTCTGGTCATAGTGGCGTCGAGGCTACGTTCCACCCCCCGATCCAGGTCGGCAACCGAGAAACACTGGAAGTCCGAACACTCCCTGCCCTCGACGTCGATGACCTGAATGAATTCCCCTGCGTTGACCTGATAGGCGTGAGCTGTGGCCTTAGCAATCCGAAAGTCCTGGTTCTGGTCAGCCAGGGGGTCCGGGAGCACTTGGACCCCTTCGGGGAGGGCCGAGATACGGGTCACCCAAGCGACCACGTCGGTAGGCGGGTTCTGCTCGTGGGCCAGCATTTTGGCTCCTGGCGCACCAATCACACAGACCAGATCGGCCTGCGCGGTAAGGCTTAGAGTTTCACCGGCGGGGGAGTCGGGACCGAACCCATGTATGGCCCGGGCCGCGGAAATGTCAACGGACTGCTCGGCAAGCGCATCGGCCACCCGCCTGGCGTCTTCTCCACCTCCGTGAAGGATCCCCACGATCCCAGCCGCCGGGGCACCAGTTTGGACACCCAACAGTCCAGGGTCGGACCGACCCTCGCGGTCGAAGGCCGCCACCTCCACGGGCTGACAGCCTTCCGGGTCGTTGATCTCCAGAGTGTCACCGGCGGAAAGAAGGAGGGCGGTAACCGCGCCGCCCCGTATTCGGTAGCGCTCGACGCCCGGGGGGAGATTGGCCAGTCCGGGGACGAGCACTCGGGGACCGGCCTCGGTCACCTCTGCCATCGGCTACCCCCTCGGCCGGCGGGAACTCTCCCTTGAGCCCCTCGGATAGACCATCGTGACATCTCGGTCGCCAAGAAACACACCCCACGAGGTCAAAACCGCGAATATCCGCTCCCGTTTTCAGTTAGCAGAGTTTCACTGGCAGTAATCGTAGTTGACACATATGATAGCTACCTTCCCGGAAATCCGGGACCGTAGGTCCGCGAAAAAGCAGGGGGAACCGTGGCAACCGATATTGAACGCCATATTGAGGCCGAAGGCCGCTCGGCCGAAGTGGCCGAGATCGAACGACAGATCGAGGCCGAGGGCATCCAGTACCTGTACTGCCAATTCGTGTCCGTCACCGGGCGCATCATGGGTAAGGGCATCCCGGCCAAACACTTCGGCACCATCGCCAACAAGGGCTTCCAGCTGGTCTACGGGTCCACGGCCAACCTGTTCGTCGACCGCCACGGCCACTACATCGGTTACGGCCCTGAGGCCCGCGAGTTGGTCGGCGTAGCCGAGGTCGACACCTTCATGAAGCTCCCCTGGGACCCCAAGACAGCTCGGGTGTTCTGCACCCTGTTTCGGGGCCGCGAGGAGGAGGTTGACGGCGGCATGTTCCTGACCTCGGATTGTCGGGGCAACCTACAGCGCATCCACAAGGCCTTTGAGGAGAAGACGGGTCTCCACCTGCGGGCCGGCACCGAGCCGGAGATGATGTGGTTGAAGGCCGACGCCGACGGCAAGCCGACGGTGGAGGGGCTTACCAAGCCCAACTGTTACCACATCGATCAGTTCGCGGAGCTCCAGCCCCTGATCCACAAGGTGGTGGAGTACTCGGAGGCCATGGGCCTGGACATGATCCAGGGCGACCACGAGGACGCCCCGGGACAACTGGAGTTGAACTTCAACTTCGACCGGGCCGAGTTGACCGCGGACCGTCTGACCACCTACCGCCAGATCTGCAAGCAGGTCGGCCGAGAGCTCGGTGCCTTCCCCTGCTTCATGCCCAAGCCGTTCATGGGTGTGTCGGCCAACGGCTGCCACCACAACATCTCCCTGTGGACCGGCGAACCCGACGAGGGTGGCGAGAATAAGTTCATGCCCGAAGGCGACAACCCGCAGATCCCCGGCGCAGTGGGCATGAAGGCCATCGGAGGGATCATGGAGCACCTCAATGCCCTGACCTGCCTTGGGTCGCCAACCGTCAACTCGTACCGACGACTCTGGGACACCGGCTTCTGGGCGCCCGTCTTCGCTGACTGGGGTTTCCAGAACCGCACCACAGCGCTGCGGATCAGTGCCCCGGGACGGTTCGAGTACCGGTCCGTGGACTCGGCGGTCAATCCCTACCTGTCCTTCGCGGGTCTCCTCATGGCCATGGAAGATGGCCTCGATCGGGACCTGGATCCCGGCCCACCCGAGGAGCGCAACATCTACGAGGCCCTGGACGCAGGCAAGGAAGTCAAGAAGATCCCGATGAATCTTGGCGAGGCCCTGGATGCTCTGAGGGCCGACGAGGTTGTCAAGAGCGCCCTGCCCGGTGAGATGTTCACGGTCTTCGAGCATTACAAGCGCGACGAGTGGGAGCGCTTCATGCACACCGTGACCGACTGGGATGTCGAGGAGTACCTCGACATCCTTCCCTAGGCCACCGTTTCGAAGATCAACGAGGAGAACTCACATGTGTGGCATTGCCGGTGTCATCCATCGCGACGGGCCGTCGGATCTGGGCACCGAAATCACCCGGATGCTTCAATCCATGAAGCACCGGGGCCCGGACTCCACCGGGTACGCGCTCTACGGACCGCCCGACGACCTGATCATCGTGCGCTTCATGCTGGCCGAACCGAAGGAGTACGGGGGCTTCGGCGTAGAGGAACGACTCGAGCGGAATCGAGCTGAGGTCGAGTCCCGGTTGGCCAAGATCGGGGCCGACGTGGCCACTATTGACAGTGCTACGGGGTACGCGTTCCGGGCCACCATCCGCTACGAGGGCGAGCTCAAGCCATTGGCCGACTATCTGGAGGACATCCCGGGTTGCGAGGTGCTCTCCTTGGGGAACTCACTCGAGATTGTCAAAGACCTTGGCGACGCAGAATCCGTGGAGGCTCAGTACGGTCTCAGCGAAGTGCGAGGCACTCACGGCATCGGGCACGTGCGGATGGCCACCGAATCGGATGTGGACCTGGCCAGTGCCCACCCGTACTGGGCCTATCCGTTTGCCGACGTGGCCGTCGTCCACAACGGCCAACTCACCAACTACCACCAGTGGCGGCGGCGGCTGGAACGGAGTGGCCACCGATTCCAGTCGGAGTGCGACTCGGAGATCATCGCCGTGTACCTGGCTGAGAAGTTGGAGTTGGGCCTGACTCTCGAGACGGCCATGAAGGACAGCCTGGACGACTTTGACGGGGTCTTCACCTACCTGGTGGCCACCGACAATGAGTTGGGTATCGCCAAGGACGAAATGGCGGCTAAACCGTTGGTGCTTTTCGAGAGTGACAACCTGGTGGCTATGGCCTCGGAAGAGATGGCCATTCGGGCTCTGGTGGGCCGGGAGGTCGTAACCCGCGATCCATTCGAGCGAGAGGTGCTGACGTGGCAGGTCTGACCAAGAGCGGCGTCGTCTACGACGCTCGAGGGCTTGTCGAACCAGACCCCGAGCCGCCCATGACGGCCGAGATTGACGGCACTAGCGCTGTCATCGACGCGACCGACCTGACTACCCGCAAGATCAACCTGGAACTCAAGCGGATCATCTACGACGAGGGAGTCAACGACGTCACCATCGAGAATCCCGGT
>JAKURX010000095.1 GCA_022451505.1 Acidimicrobiales bacterium
GATGTGGTGGAGGTCGGCGAGAGGCACGAAGTGCACGACCGCTACGCGGTGGACGCAGTTCCCATGGTCTTGCTGGTCGACGCTCTCGGCGTGGTGCGCGACCACCACCTGGGGCCGGTGTCGGCCACCCACCTCTGGGGGGGCCTGGCCGACATGCGGGAACCCGGCTCCACGCCCGACGGATGCGACGCCGGCCACTGAGCCGACCCGGTCAACGGTCAGGCCACCCCTCGGTGCCGGCCACCGCCACGGCCTGCCCGGCCGTGGACCCGGACCCTGACGCCTCCCGCACCGATGCCACCACGGGGGCCGTGGACTCCACGGCCAGCACGACCGGTGCTCCGGCGCCCAGGTCGAACGCCACCTGAGAACCCGGGTCCAGCTCGACAACGGTGGGCAGGCCATCAGGGGCCTGGCCGGCCAGCACCTTGACCTCCAGGGTGGCGATGCCGCTGCCCGACGGGTTGGCCACGGCCAGCACGTCGTCGAAGCTGGCGAACCGCTCCCCGAGGTCCACCACCCAGCCCCGAGCCGCCACCCCGGTGGCCGGTCGGACGGCCAAGTCGGGTGGAACGACGTCGTCCGGGCCACCTGGCCCCCGTCGGACCAGGGAAGCGGCCAATGGTCGGCCGTCCAGGGAGCGCACCTCGATGCCGAACGGGCCCACGCCGTCCAGGCGACCGTCTCCGAGGTTGACCACGTGACGCTGGCCGGCCCGTAGCACCACCGGCCACGGTTCTACGAATCCGTCAGCCGGTGGGGTCCGGGCCACCACCTCAAGCTCCACGGTCTCAAAGCCCGGGTTCAGAACCACGACGGCCAGGTCGCCGGCCGGTCCGGCGCCGGGCACGAAGAGACGGTCGGCGACGTCGGGCGTTCCGGGCGCCAGGTCCAGCCCCCGCAGGCCAGTCGGTCCCTGGCCGTCGGACATCTGGAGCCGGGCAACGGCCAACTGCCCGACCCGGACGTCGACCACGGCCGAAACCACGGCCGAGTCGGCGATACGAGCCGACACGTCGTAGGCCACCACCGACCGGCCGGGCACCACCAGGCCCTGCGAGTCCAGGGTCTCCCGGCGGCCGATGTCTCCCACGAACCGCAGGTCGGCCACCGCGGAGGCCGGGAATGGGTTGTGCAGGAGCAGCCAGGTCCGGTTCCCTGGGCGGGCCGTGGTCGACCACGGCACCAGCCAGGTGTCCGACGTGCGGGTCAGGCAGGGCCGCTGGTCGACGCCGTCGCCCTCGACACGCTGGCCAACCACCACCGCCCCCCCGGGGACCTCGACGGTCACCGCAGCGAAGGCCGAGCCTGGGACGAACCGGCCGGGGCGGATCTCCAGGCGGTCACCGGCGTCCAGCCGGAAGGCCCGCTCCACAGCCCGCCCACGGTCGTCGACCACGATCACCCGCCCGTCGGTGGGACCGGCCGAGATGCTGGCCATCTCGACCACCCGGTGGTCCACCCCGTCCAGCGCGGTGGTAGGCCCGAGGCAGAACCACAGGTCGGAGGACTCCCCGGCCAACGCCATGGCCGAGGGGGCCGCCGTGGGACGATCGTCCCGCCGTTCCTCCGGGTCGGCCACGGCCAGGGCCGAGGAGCCGAGCAGGAGGGCGACCAGCACCACGAGGGCCGGCATGCGGTGGGCGTTCACCGTCGGACCTCTCGGGCTGTGCGGGCCCAACTGGCCAGCAGCAAGACCACTCCGAACAGGACGACCTGAACGGCCCGCCGGCCGGTCGATCCGTCGTCGTCCAGGACCAAAAGGCCCACCGAGTCGCGAGCTACCCGCACCGACGGGTGGTCCACCACGGCCCCCGGCTCGTCCGGGTCGACCAGGGGCTGGCCGACCCCGTCGACGACGAACCCCCACGAGCGGTCGGGGCCCACGGCCCATCGCAGGGCCCCGTCAGCTGACGCCGTCACCACCCGCTGGTCGAAGGCCTGTCGGGTCACCGCCACCGGCACGGCCTGGCGGTTGCGGTCGCGGACCACGGCCAGCGGTGCCTCGACGGCCAAGTTGCGGTACACGGTGACGGCCCGGTTGAGCCCCTCCATGCGTTCCAGGTCCAGTTGGCGAGACAGGGCACCGGCCAGGCGGTCGGGCACCATCACCTCGATCCCTGGCTGGGGAACCGGCACGGCCCGGTCGACGAGCACCACCCAGCCCACGCCCCACAGGCCCAGGTGGGTCCCCAGGCGACTGGTGTCACCATTCATGGCGTCGCCCACGGCCGTCCGGATGGCCTCCATGCCCTCGGTCGGCTCTAGAGGCCATTGGTCGCCCAGATCGGGGCGGCCGTCGGTGACGGCCAGGGCCAGGACGCCGGCGAAGGCGGGGCTGTCGGACAGGGGGATGCCGGCCGCTGGGAGCACTGAGGGCGCCCCCAGCCACACGGCGCGGGGGACGCCACCGTGGACGGTCTCGGCGTCGACCGGGCTCCGGGAGATGAACGGCACGACCGACCGGAGGTCGTCGCGGGCCGTTCCCCACGCTCCGTCGATCGACCCGGCCAGCACGGGCAGCACCACGACGGCCAGCGAGAGGCCCACCAGGCCGACTGCTGCCTGGCGTACCCAACGCTCCGACCGGGCCGAGGCCCCCTTCCCCAGCAGGTCGGTGCCGAGGGAGGCCACGCCGACCGCGGCGGCCCATGCCAGGCCGACGGCCGCCGGGGTCAGGAGGATCCCTGGTTCGGGGATCGGTCCGTCCCACCAGCCCTGGTCAACTACCCAGACGGTGGACCACGAGGCGGCCACCACGAACCACGCCCGGATGGCGAGCGCCAGGTGGCGTCCCCGGGCCACCAGCAGGGCCAAGGCGGGCACCACCAGCAGGGCCAGGCCGAGGCGGCCCAGCCCGAAGTCGCCAGTCTCCAGGCGGAACATGGCGTCGGTGCCCAGGCCGTGGACCGGCCAGGCGGTCGGCTCGACCAGGGAGTCGACAGTCCGATCTCCCAGCAAGGCGGCCAGCAGCGGAAGGTGGAGCAGGGCCGCCACGGCGACCCCACCCGCCCCCACGGTCGCCAGGCGGGCCAGCCCGGCCAGGCTGCCGGCTAGGCCCGTGCCCACCACCAGTCCGACCACCACCATGCCCACCGGCACCACGAGTGCCGGCTCGACGGCGACCGCGGCAGCCAGCGCCAGGCCGGTGACCAGGACGTCAGACCACAGGCTCCGGAGGCGGGTCCCTGGGCCGGGGTCCCCTCCTCGGCTGCCGTAGGGGGCCACGCCCTGGGCCCCGACCAGCCGGCGGACCAGCCAAGGCACGGCGGCGTAGGCGGCCAAAGGTCCGATGCGGCCGGCCTGGAGGGCGTCGTACGGCAAAGGGACGGAAAGGTAGACGAGCACGGCTACGGCCCGGGACCGTCCGCCGCCCACCGGTCGGACCAGGCGCCACATGCCGACGGCTCCCGTCGGCAGGGCGGCCAGCACGACGAGGGTCCACAGCAGGCCGGTAGCCCACGGCCAGGGACCGTCGGCCAGGCCCAGGAGGGCCAGGCCGTCCGGGCCGACCACGGTGGTCCCGGTCCCGGTGGGCCGCCAGCCCAGCCACCACGACCTAACCAGGTCGGTCGGGTCGGTGGGCAGGGGCTGGAAACGTCCTACGGCGGGGAGACCGTCGCGGAACAGTGCACGCGACCCGAAGCCGAGGACGGCCGCCGAGACCATGAGGGCCAGGCCGCCGGGCCCCAGCAGCATCGACCACAGGCGGTGGAGGCGGAGCTGGGCGGGTGACCGGTCGTCGGTCCCGGTGAGGGCCCGGCCGGTCACCACCCGTCGGAAGGCCCGGTGAGGTACTTCCAAGCGCGCCAGGTGGGCCTCGACAGCCGGTTCAGGGGCGGGTAGACGGCGGCGACGCCGGCCAGCCGACGACAGCCGCCGGAGGTTCCACGGCCAGGCGTCGAGCAGCGCCCGGGCGTAACGGAACCGGCCGGTCAGCGCCCCGTAGAGCACCCCGACCACGGTGGCGCCCAGGATGCCCAGTGCCGCGGTAGCCGCCCGGGCCGGGCGGTGGCAGACCAGCACTCGGCGGAGGCGGTGGCGGGCTCGGCGGGAGGACGCCGAGCGTTCGGCGGCCCGGTCCCCCACCAGCTCCAGGCGGTGGGCCACGGCGGTCGGCGCCGTGGATACCGAGGCGCCGACCAGGCGGGCCCGCCAGCAGAGCTCCAGCACGGCGTCGCCGTCCACCACCTCGGGGTCGAGGCCGCCGAGGGCCTCGTAGAGGTCGGCCCGGACCAGGACCGCCCCGGAGGCCACCGACAGGACGTCGCGTCGGGTGTCGTACTGGCCCTGGTCGACCTCGTCCGGTTCCACGAGCGGCACCCGGGTGCCGAGCCGGTCGACCGATGCCCCGAGGTCGTCCAAAGACCGGCTCTCTCCGGGACCTAGCACCTTGGCGCCCACGATCCCAAGGTTGGCTTCGACGGCTCGCTCCACCATGCGCCGTACCGCGGTGTCGTTGGCCACCACGTCGTCGCCCAGGATGAGCAGGAACCGGGGCGGTGGCCCGCTGGTCCGGGCCGTCAGGCCGGCGGCGACCGAAGCGCCTAGGCCGGGCGTCCCGTCCAGCACGGCGATGGTGGAACCGGGCAGGAACCGGCCGACGCCCTCCACCACCTGGTCGTGGCCGGCGGCGGGCCCGGCGTCGACGACGATGACCTCCAGGCGGGCATGGTCCTGGGCGGCCAACGAGGCCAGGACGGCTTCCAGGGCGGGCCGGGGGCCCCGGGCCACCACCACGGCCAGCACCGACGCCGTACCCGGCCGGGGCGCCGGTTCGGCCGGCATCCCGCCACTCTTCGGCTGGTCGGGGGCGGCGTCCACGGACACCGGACCCTAGTCCCGGGCACCGGAACCCGAGGCTCGGCCTCCGCCCTTCACCACCTAGGGTGCGCCGGTGGCCCACCCCCCGTCCTGGCGGCCGTCCGGCCGCCCCTCTACCAGCCCGTGAGGGCCCTGGTGACCGGCGCGGCCGGGTTCGTGGGGAGGCACCTGACCGCCCATCTGGCGACCTGCGGAGATGACGTGGTGGGCACCGACCGCTCCGAGGGTGGCCCTGACCTGCTGGATCCGGCCGGGTTGGCCCGGCTGGTGGCCGAGGTCGACCCGGAGGTGGTGTTCCACCTGGCCGGGCAGGCCGACGTGGGAGGCTCGTGGGAGGCCCCGGCTGACACCTTGCGAGTGAACGCTGAGGGGACCCTCCACCTCCTGGAGGCCGTCCGGTCGACCAGCGGGGCCCGGGTGGTCACGGTGACCAGCGCCGACGTCTACGGCGTCGTCCGGCCCGAGGACCTTCCGTTGGATGAGACGGCACCGCTGCGCCCGGTGTCGCCGTACGCGGCCAGCAAGGCGGCGGCTGACCTGCTGGCCCTGCAGGCCTACCTGGGCCACGGAATGGACGTGTTGCGGGTCCGCTCGTTCAACCACCTGGGCCCCGGCCAGGACGACCGGTTCGTCTGCTCGGCCCTGGCGGCGCGGATCGCCGCCGCCGAAGCGGGCCTGGGCGACGAGGTGCGGGTCGGCAACCTGGCGGCCCGCCGTGACTTCACCGACGTCCGCGACGTAGTTCGGGCCTACCGGTGCCTGGCCATCGACGGTCGGTCCGGGGCGGCCTACAACGTGTGCACGGGCACGTCAGTGGCCGTGGGCGAGGTGGCCGAGCGGCTACTAGGCCTGGCCAACCGGCCGCTGCGGCTGGTCGACGACCCGGCCCTCCACCGCCCGGTGGACGTGCCCGACCTGCGGGGCGACCCGACGCTGCTGCGGTTGGTGACCGGTTGGAAACCAGAGGTGGCACTGGACGACACGCTGGCCGACCTGCTGGCCGACTGGCGACGGCGCCTTCCCGACGCCATCCCGGCAGACTGGACGCCATGACCCGCCGTGCTCTGATCACCGGCATCACCGGCCAGGACGGCTCGTACCTGGCTGAGTTCTTGCTGGACAAGGGCTACGAGGTGGTCGGCATGGTGCGCCGCAGTTCGACGGTCAACTACGAGCGCATCGCCCACCTGATGGACAGTGTCCAGTTCCATTCCGGCGACCTCCTGGACCAGTTGTCCATGGTTGAGGCCCTCAAGGAACACCGGCCTGACGAGGTCTACAACCTGGCAGCCCAGTCGTTCGTCCAGACGTCGTTCGGCCAGCCGGTGCTGACCGGCGAGACGACGGGCCTCGGCGTGACCCGCCTGCTGGACGCCGTCCGGCTGGTCGACCCGGAGATCCGCTTCTACCAGGCCAGTTCCAGCGAGATGTTCGGAAAGGTCCGGGAGGTCCCCCAGAACGAGGACACCCCGTTCCATCCCCGCAGCCCGTACGGGGTGGCCAAGGTGTACGGCCACTGGATCACCGTCAACTACCGGGAGAGCTACGGGCTGCACGCCAGCTCGGGGATGCTGTTCAACCACGAGAGCCCCCGCCGCGGCCTGGAGTTCGTGACCCGCAAGATCAGCCATGGGGCGGCCCAGATCGCCCTCGGCAAGGCCACCGAGCTGCGGCTCGGCAACCTGGAAGCCAAGCGGGACTGGGGCTTCGCCGGCGACTACGTGGACGCCATGTGGCGGATGCTCCAGCAGAACGAGCCGGACAACTACGTGGTGTGCACCGGCGAGACCCACTCGGTGAGGGAGCTCTGTGAGGTGGCCTTCGGACACCTGGGCCTGGACTGGGAGGCCCAT
>JAKURX010000096.1 GCA_022451505.1 Acidimicrobiales bacterium
CACCACGGCGGTGACCAGTCCCCGGCGCTCCTCGGGTGGCGCGGCCAGCGCGGCCGTCAGGCGGAGGTCGGCATCGTCGGGTTCCGGGCCGAGAACGGTCTCCGGCGGACCTTGGGACGCGAGGCCGATGGTCTGCTCAGGGCTCATAGCGGGCGAGGCTATCCCTGCCCGATCGGCATCGCCCCGACCGGTACCCTCTATCGGTGCCCGACGACCTCACCGAGCTGTTTGACCTGCCCGAGTTCGTCCATCTGCCGTCCTGGGCCGACCCACAGTTCCTCCGATCGGTGGCCGTGGTGGCCGTCGCCGTCTCGGTGATCCTGCTCGTCCTGGCTGCCCGGGTCATCCACCGGCTGGTGCTGCGAACCGTGGTCGTGGTGCTTCTTGCGACGCTCACTGTCGGGCTATGGGGACAGCGGTCCGGTCTGACCGACTGTGCCGCCGACTGCTCCTGCTCCCTGTTTGGACAGCCAGTGAAGATCCCCGCCGATCTGAACCCGCTCTGTTCCGACGCCTGACCGGCGTCGACCGTCACGCTTCGGGGACCCGTTCCACGCGAAGAACGTTTGTGGACCGCGACCGGACATCGGTGCCGGCCAGGAGTCCCACTAGCTCTCCGGCCTGCACCGCACCTCGGTCGCGGGCCACCTCGAGGGCGGCTGCTACCCGGCGCTGGAGATCTCCCTGCTCGGGTAGGTGAAGGGCCTCCGTGCCCCAGCTGAGGGTCAGTTGCCGCACAGTGCGCTCGTTGGAGCTGAGGCCGATGATGCGGGCCGACGGACGGAACCGGGCCATCGACCGGACAGTGAAGCCACTCCCCGAGATGCACAGGATTGTCGAGATGCCCAGCTCGTCGACGGCTCGGGCTGTGGCCTGGGTCATGGCATCGGTAATGGCAGTGTCCGGGTCGCCGGTGTCGGTCATACGAAGTTCCGAAAGCTCCGACATCCACCCCCGATGGTCGAAGGCGTCGTCGGCCCGTTCGGCGATCCGCGACATCGTTGACACGACGTTCACCGGATTGACCCCAATGGCTGTCTCACCTGAGAGCATCACAGCGCTCGAGCCGTCCCAGACGGCGTTGGCCACGTCGGAGACCTCAGCCCGGGTCGGTTCAGGGTTGTTGACCATGGTCTCCAGCATCTGGGTGGCCGTGATGGCCGGCCGGCCCAATGCGATGCACTGCCGGATGATCTCCTTCTGAAGGATCGGTAGTTCCTCGATGCTGCACTCGCTTCCCAGGTCTCCTCGGGCCACCATCACCGCTCCTGAGGCCTCGATGATGGCTGGGAGGTCGTCGATAGCAGCCCGGGTCTCGATCTTGGCCACCACGATGGGCCCTTCGGGGTGCGGCATCACCGGCAGACGGGCCAGGTCCTCTGCTGACCTCACGAAGGACACAGCGATCATGTCAACGTCGAGTTCCACGAAACGTTCGACGGCACGGAGGTCATCATCGGTCGGAGCACGCATAGACAGCCGGTCCGAGGGGATGTGGAGGCCAGGGCTACCGGTCAGAACGCCACCGTGGGCCACCCGGGCCAACAGCGACTCCTCCGCCACTTCCCGGACCTCGAGAATCACCCGGCCGTCACCCAAGCTGAGGCGATCGCCGGGCTCCATGTCGGACAGGAGCCCTTCGTAGTCCACCTCGATCGACGTGGCGTCACTGCGGTGGTCTCCTACCCGGAGTTCCACACGGGAGTCCTCGACCAAAACCACCGGCTCCTCACCAAAGGAAGCAGCGCGGACCTTGGGCCCTGGAAGGTCAACCAAAATCCCTACGTACCGTCCCTCGAGAGCAGCGATCCGTCGGATATCGGCCATGCGGGCCGCCGCCTCGTCGATCGTGTTGTGAGCTAGGCCTAGTCGGGCCACGTCCATACCAGCCCGGATCAAGCCACGTAGGGTCGCCTCGTCATCGGAAGCCGGGCCGATGGTGGCGATGATCTTGGTACGACGGGCCATGGAACCACGATACCGACCACCCCGCTCCCCGCCCCCGGTGGTTTGCTCCCCGGGCGTTGGGGCTCCGGTTCGTACCCGAATGCCGCATTACCGTCTCGGAGATGCGGAGTCCGGCTTCTCACCCGTTCCTTGACCACCCGGGGACTCTGGCCTTCGCCCATCGGGGCGGAGCCGAGGAGTACCCGGAGAACAGCTTGGCCTCCTTCCGGCACGCCGTGGACCTTGGGTACCGGTATCTGGAGACGGACGTTCATGCCACCCGGGACGGGGTGGTTCTCGCCTTCCACGACAACACTCTCGACCGGGTCACTGACCGTTCTGGCCAGGTTGCCGACCTTCCGTGGAGCGAGGTTTCTGGTGCGCGGATCGCCGGGCGGGAACCCATCCCGCTGCTGTCAGAGCTTCTCGAGGAGTTCCCGGAGGCCCGAATCAACATCGACCCCAAGGACGACCGAGTCGTGGAACCCCTGGTCGATCTGATCCGCGACCACGGAGCGCTTCACCGGGTCTGCCTTGGGGCCTTCTCCGATCGGCGCCTGGCCCGTTGCCGGTCTCTCCTCGGACCTGCCGTGTGCACGTCGGCTGGCCCGCTTGCCGTCGCTCGGCTCCGGCTGGCCAGTCTGGGCATTCCGACCGGCCGACCGGCCGCCTTGTGCCTCCAAGTGCCAGTTCGCCAGTCCGGCATACCCATCGTGGATCGCCGTCTGCTCCGGATGGCCCACGGTCGGGGCCTTCAGGTCCACGTGTGGACTATCGACGATCCAGGCGAGATGGTCCGCCTGTTGGACCTCGGCGTGGACGGGATCATGACGGACCATCCAGGGGTACTTCGCCAGGTCCTCATCGAGCGGGGGGACTGGTACACCTAGACGAGTTGGGCTTCTGGTGCCGGACGCCGTCGAGTCGCCGACCCGGCACAATGGACGCATGGTCGACCTGCCCGGCTGACTACTTTCCGTACCGTTGCTTGGCCGATCTGTGGACGGACCTGTGGACCATCTACCCCTGGGGTGGGGAAATCTCCCCTGCTTCTGGGGAATACTCGCTTTCCGGTTGACGGAAGCCATGCTTGAGTGCATCCTGCCTGTCACGCCGAACACGGCAAGGGGATCCGGAACCGGAGAACCGGCCAGCCGAATGGGACAGGAGCTCAGGCTCCGGTCACAGGAGGAGGGTCGAGACCCTGGGGAAGCCCCCGAGGTGTGTTCGGGGAGGACCGCAACCACGCTGGGACCGAGAGGGACCAGCGGTTCGGCCACCGGCACAAGGGTGTCGAGGCCGGGAGGAGCGGCGACGAGCCTTCGGGCGAGGAGCCAAACCGCCTGGACGAGACCCCGACCGGGACCGGGCCACCGCAGGTCGTCCCGACGCCGACGGGCGTCGAGGGGGCCCACGGTGAGACCGGACTCGGGTGCCAGGTCGACCGGGCTGTTCCGCCGCCGGGCGGAGGGGCAGAACGGACGACCAGGGTCCCACCGGGGACCGGTGGACGAGTCGGGTCCGGGAACGGAAGTCGACGGACGCTCCGGGATCCGGATCAGGGTGACGCCCCTAGGGGCGGAACCCGGGATGCGGAACGAGGAAGCGGCTCCGAGGAGTTGACCGGTTCGCCGGAAGGCTACTTGGGGCCGTTTCCGCGTTTTCCGCCGTTGCCTCCCGGAACACGGTGCCCAGCAGCGCCAACTCCAGCCCCAGATCAGGGCCTGAGCTCATGGCACGTAGGACCCAGTCCAAGCGGCCGTGGCCAGGACCACCATCGCCGCCCCGGAAACCACTGGAACCAGTTGCCCGAAACGCCGATAGCCGGCCAAGGTGGCGACGCCCAGCACTACTGGGACTCCGTTGAAAACGTAACGCTCGAGGCTGTTCAGGTTGTCGGCGGCCAAGGCCACCAGGAGGCAGGCGCCGGCCAACACCCCGTACCGGACGGGCCAGGTTCGAAAAAGAGCCACCAACACCACTAGGACAACCACCGCCGCGACGGCGTGCAAACCATCGGTCCAGGTGGTCGACCGTCCAAGGTCGGCCAGACCTTCCAGCAGTCGAGCCAACGGGTTTCTCGGATCGCCCCGGAGTTCTCGTTGCACGGTCAACGGGAGGAACGCCTCGTCGAACCGGGACGACACCCACCAGACAAAGGCCAGGGTGCCTACCGGACCCCCCGCCACTGCTGCCACGCGCGCCACCACCCGCTGTGGAGCCACGCTGGTCGGTCGACACGCTGCGGCCGCGACAGCCAGAGCCAGTAAAGCGCCAGTCGGACGCACCAGCCCAGCGGCCAACCCCATCACCGCACACCACCACCAGCGTTCCCTTCGGGCCGCTAGCAACACGCCCAAGGCAAGGGCCAGGAAGAGGCCCTCGCCGTACGCCCAGACCAACACGAACGCCGACGGGAAAAGCGACAGCGCCCAGGCCGCTCGCAGCGCCGTGGCCCGGTCGGCGGTCTCAGCCAGGGCCAGCCGGAACACCAATACGGTGGCAACCAACGAAGCCACGTTTGCCACCAAGAGCAGTGCCGTACCGGGCCTCCAGGCAACACCACGTCAAATAGTCGTCCAACCAGCACATAGCCCGGGAAGAAGCGAGCGCCCTCCCTGGCCACACCGTCGTAGCCGTGAGTCAGGATTGAGATATACCAGTCGCCATCCCAAGCAATCAGGCCCCGGGAGGTTCGAGAACCCGATCCTCCCTCCAGGAGACGGGCCAGCCCGTAGGCCGCGGCCACCAGGAGGCGGGCAGTTATCCACGGCGGGAGAACGCTCCGGAGGTCCCCGAGCAGCGCCCGCCGACCGGTTGGGATCACGAGGGGCCCGGGAACCGGGAGAGGTTGGCCGCGTCGTCGTAAGCGTCACCGTCGGCATTAAGCACCTTCGTCGGCCGGCCCAGGCGTTGGACGAGTTCAAGGCGCAGGTCAGAACAATGGCGGCCAAAGGTTTCGTAGCCGTCCATCCAGACCAACCAGACGGCGCCCGCCCCTGCAGAGCGTGCCGTTATCGCCTCGGCAGCCGCTTCCGGATCAGCGGCAGCATTCCGCGTCGCGTAGTCCACCCAGTCCACGCGACGCCCCTCATCCAGCAGCGGGTACGACAAGGTGGTGCGGCGGCCGTCCAACATTCGATAGCCGGCTGGAGCCAGTTGGTCGGGACAGAAAACCACCACGTCGTCAGCTCCGCCTCCGGCCAGGACCTCCTCCACGGCCGCGGCAACCTGCGTTCGCTCCCTACTCAGCTCGCGGGCCACCGAGACCCCGGAGAGCAGGACCAGTCCCACCAGGACCACCACCGGGCCGATGCCGGGCAGGCGCCGGAGACCCACCGCGGCGGCCAACACCACCGGCACCAAAGCAAACACGCCGTAGCGGCCCTGGTAGGCCGTGTCCGAGGCCAGGCTGACCCCCGCCCCCAGGACCATGGTGCCCAAGCCGATACCGGCGGCTAGTCGCAGCCAACGCTCCTCGGTCCAACCGAGCACCGAGCCGGCAGACGACCGACGGGTCCCGATACCCAGCACCACCAGGACGGTCAGCACCACAGCCACCAGGAGAGCTTCTGAACCCCGACCCCCGCCGTAGGCCTCCAAGGTCAGTGCTGCCACCACCGTGGGCCTCGGCGCCGGCGACCACGGAGTTCCGGTGTGGGCCAGTTGGTCGAAGAACACGGGAAGCCACGGTAAGAATCCCAACCCACCGGCAGCCACCGCTCCGGCCAGCCGGAGGGCTCGGCGGCGTTCCGGTCCCCGCCCTACCCACAGAAGGGCCAGCCCGACGACCGCTCCCAAAAATAGCGACCAGTAGTGGGTGAGGAGCAGTGCTGTCGTAACCCCGGCCAGGGCAGCCAGGCGAACCGTCGACGGCCGCTCCCAAGCGCGAACTACGGCCAGGTGGGCCAGAAGCAGTAGGACTAGGAGTAGTAAGTACATCCGGGCCTCGGTGGCGTATCGGATGGCAAATGGGCTGGAGGCCATCACGCCGACCGCCAAGAGACCACCCGACGGGTCGAGATGTCGCCGGGCCACCGCCCAAGTGAGGGGTAACGACATCACGCCTAGCGCACCAGAGAATGCCCGCACCGCCGCGTCACCTTCACCAACGACCGACGTCCAAACTGCCAAGAGGACGTAGTACAGGGGCGGGTGCCCGTCGTGCCGTAGGGCATCCACCAGCGGTGTCCAGCCCCGACGGGCCTCTTCGGCCAGGGAGGCCGAGATGGCCTCGTCCAGCCACATCGGCGAGAGCGGAAGAAAACGCAGTACCAACCCACTGGCCACAGCGACGGCCACCACCGTGACAAGCCAGCGGTTGTGATCGGCCTCCCCCACGGCGGAGGAGCGTACCGTCGCACCCGGGGGCCGCCCGGTACGCTCGTCCGGCCCCGGACCCGCTGCCGGGAACCGAGCCTTTCGATGACCGATCTTCCTAACACGCCCCTCGGGGGACACGACGACCCGCCCCCAGCAGAAATCCATCCAGTCATCATCGGTGCCGGGCCGGCCGGCTTGACTGCCGCCTACCAGTTCGGAAAGTCCGGTATCCGGGCCACGGTGCTGGAAGCCGACGGGGTAGTCGGCGGCATCAGTCGGACCGCCGTCCGGGACGGGTGGAGGTTTGACATTGGAGGCCACCGGTTCTTC
>JAKURX010000097.1 GCA_022451505.1 Acidimicrobiales bacterium
GCAGTCTTTTTGGCCGGGGCCTTGGCGGCAGTCTTTTTGGCCGGGGCCTTGGCGGCAGTCTTTTTGGCCGGGGCCTTGGCGGCAGTCTTTTTGGCCGGGGCCTTCTTCGCCGTGCTCTTAGCAGCCATCACCGCCTCCTCCCAGGTGCCGCCGGGACGACGACCGACGATCGGACGCGGGTCCGATGGGCGGAGGAGCGTACCGGTCTCTCCCTGGATCCGGTGGGATCCCGATCCTCGGATGGAAAAGCCTGATTGGTCCGGTACGGCTCCGAGTCCGAATCAGGAACCGTCGTCGGCGAAGAAGGCGTCAAGGTCTTCCCCGTCACCGCCCACGCCTCCGACCGACGGGGCCACGGGGTGAAGCCGCGTTACCACCTCGGTAGGCCGGCGGGCCTCCGCCACAGGAGCGGGGGGCGATGCAACAGAGGGTTCCACGGACGTCGGCTCCGGCCGGGCCTCGACCACGACTGCCGGCCGATCCTCCACTCCCTCCACAAGGGTCCGGAAATCGTCCACGGCCCGCAGGAGGCGGTCCCGATGGGCAGCCACCAATTCCGCTGTCACGTCGATCTCTTCCCGGACTAGGTCCCGCTCGGCTTCCAGCCCGGCCATCTGCTCCAGCATCCGGGCCCGACCCTCCTGGATAGATCCCCGGATCTCGGCGTCGGCCGCCGTTCGAAGATCGGCCGCCTCGGCCCGGGCGTCGGTCACCAGGCTCGCCGCTTTGGCCGCTGCCGTGGCGATCCCGGCTTCCGCCTCGGCTCGGGCGGTGCGGGCAGCGTCCCACTCTTCAGCTAGCTGCCGTTCGGCCAACTCCGCGCGCTCTCCGGCGCGCCGCGCCGTAGTCCGCAGGTCTTCGATCTCACGACGGGCCCGGTCCAGTAGGTCGTCAACCTCAACAGGGTCGTAGCCCCGCATCTTCGTACCGATATGGACGTCGTCGAGCTCGTGCAAGATGTCCTGGTCCATTTCCCCAGACTACCGCCACGCCCCCCGCCGCTTCGGGCACCTCACCAGCCAGCAACTGGCCCGGTCAACTACACAAAAGGCCCATCAGGATGGAAATCCCAAAGAACGCCACAATGGGTGAGAGGTCTAGGGCCATGGCGCCCATGCGCAGCGGCGGGAGCACACGGCGCAAGGGCCCGAGGACGGGATCGGTCACCAGGTAGAGAAAGCCGGCCACCGTGGCCACCGAACCGTCCGGCGAGATTGGGAACCAACTCAACACCACTCGCACAATCAGGACCAGCAGGTACAGCTGGAGAAGCGAGCAGACCAGGGTCGCCAACGTCCGCCCCTCTCAGTCGCCGAGACGTCGGCGGTCTTCCACCGACACCTCCACGTCCACCGGTGTCATCAAGTACACCTGGTGGGTGACCTTCTCCATCTGGCCCTCTCCGCCGTAACAGACCCCGCTGGCGAAGTCGATGATCCGCCGAGACAGGTCGGCATCTACGCCCTGGAGGTTTACGATCACTGGCTGCTTGGCGATGAAGCGGTCGGCCATTTCCTGAACGTCGTTGAACGACGACGGCGAGACGGTGACGGGCTTGGCCGTGGCCGCCGCCTTCAGGGGCCGGACTGTTCCTGTCGGTTCGGCCGGGATGGCCCGAACCGTGTTCGACTGTGGGACCTTGGTCAAGAGGGGCCCGACCGTTCCACTGGTCTCGGCGGCTGCCCGGGCTTCGGCGAACTCGGTGGACGACAGCGGTCCACGGAGGACCGGTTCGTCGCCGTAATCCGCATATGCCTCGTCCGGCCCCAGGCCCAGCCACATCATGAGCTTCTTCATCTGCACCCGATCGTCTGGCGCCGCCACCGACCAACTGTCGGCGATGGCTCCGAGCGTACTGGCCCGATCCGAGCCGATGAGGACACCGGCGGTCCCTAGTCAGCGCCCACCCCGGAGAGGACGGTCTCCGAACAGTGCCCGACCGACCCGGACCAGAGTCGAGCCGCTCGCCACGGCCTGTTCGAGGTCCTCGGTCATCCCCATCGAGCACTCAACGAGGCCCAGTGCGTCGGCCAGGTCAGCCACCACCCGGAAGGCCCGACCGGTGGCCGCGGCGTCGCCCTGGGCGCCGACCGTCATCAGGCCGTCGACCCGAAGCCCAGCATCCAGAGCCTGCCCGACCAGGTCCTCCACGGCGCCGGGCGGGCAGCCTCCCGTGCCGGGAAAGCCGAGCGGATCGACCTGCACCATGATCCGGTCTCCCGGAGCTCGCCGGGCGATCTCGGACACCAGGGCCGGCCGATCCACGGTCTGCCAGACCGCCACCCGCCCGGCCAGGCGTCGAACCTTATTGCGCTGGACGCTACCGATGACGTGCCACGCCACGTCCCGGCCGGCCAGGGCATCGTCCTTGGCCAAGATCTCCTGGGCGTAATTCTCCCCCACCGCACTGTGCCCGGCGGCCAACACCGCTTCCACGGCCTCCGGTCCGAACGCCTTAGTCACCGGGAGGAGGCGGGTCCGTCCACCGCTCAGGTCGGCCAGCCGTTCCTCGAGGCCATGGATACGGTCGGCGACGGCTATCGGGTCGATCGAAGGACCGTTCACGCCGCCTCCTCGAGAACGACCACCATGGCCTGGCGACAGGCGGTCCCGGTCGCCCGGTAGGACCAGTAACGGTCATCGCACGACGTGCAGGTGCCGTCGGCTACCGCTACCGGGATCGATAGGCCGTCAAGCACGGCCCGGACCGCTGCCGCTAGGTCAGCGGCCGGCCGACCGTCGCTCGTCCGGGACCGGACAGATGGCCCGAGCTGATCCACAAGGTTCTGAAGGTCATCCTGCCCGAACTCATAGCAGCAGGCGCCGATGTGCGGGCCTACCACGGCCTCCGCTGCCCTACCTCCCCGGGTCAGGACCGCCTCGGCGGTGCGTTCCAGGACGCCGTCGGCCAGGCCCCTCCAACCCGCGTGTGCAATGGCCACGACCCCGGTGGACGAGATAAGAGCCACCGGTACGCAGTCCGCCACCTGGACGGCTAGCGGGGCGACGGTCGTTGCCGTCACGAGGGCATCGGCCAAACTACCGGAGCCCCCACCGGGTTCAGACACGTCGACCACTGTGGTTCCGTGGACCTGATGAAGCCACGTCCACCGGCCGGCCACAACTGCCTTCCGGCGGGAGGTCAGTAGGTCCTCCGGGCCGCCGACGGCCAGATCACCGTCGGCGGCCTCGGACATGACGACCCGGGCCGTCTGGCCCGACGGGAGACTCCGCCGGACCAGTTCCCGGGCCATCGGCCCCTACCTGAGAAAGCTCGGTACGTCCAGGTCGTCGCCGCCATCGGCAAACACGTCACTAATGGCGTCGGAACCGGGGATCGGGTTGACCGGTGCGACGGACGGGCGATCGCCGTCCCAGCGGTCGAAACCAGCGGCGATCACCGTCACCCGTACGGTGCTACCCATCTCGTCGTCGACCACAGTCCCGAAGATGATGTTGGCGTCCGGGTGGGCCCCACCATGGACCACGCTGGCTGCCTCGTTGCCCTCAAACAGGCCGAGGTCGCGTGGACCGGAGATGTTCAGAAGGATCCCGCGAGCACCCTCGATCGAAGCCTCTAGTAGTGGGCTTGAGATGGCCTTGCGGGACGCGTTCAGGGCCCTGCCATCGCCGGTGGCCTCTCCCACACCCATCAGGGCCGACCCGGCGTCCTGCATGACCATCTTCACGTCGGCGAAGTCGGTGTTGATCAGGCCGGGGGTGGTGATCAGCGTCGTGATTCCCTCGACACCCTGGAGGAGGATCTCGTCGGCGGTGTCAAAGGCGTTCAGCAGGGGTGTCGACTCGTCGGAGATGTCGAGAAGCCGATCGTTGGGGATGACTATCTGTGTGTCGACCTTGTCCTTGAGGTGCACGATGCCCTGCTCGGCCTGCACGGAGCGCCGACGGCCCTCGAAACCGAATGGCCGTGTCACCACACCGATTGTCAGAGCTCCGGCAGCCTTCGCCACCTCGGCCACGATGGGGGCTCCACCGGTTCCGGTGCCGCCACCCTCGCCCGCCGTGATGAAGACCATGTCGGCGCCCTCCAGCGCCTCCTCGATCTCTGCCCGGTGCTCCTCGGCAGCCTGTCGTCCGATCTCTGGATCACTCCCTGCGCCGAGACCCCGGGTGAGGTTCCTGCCGATATCCAACTTCACATCGGCGTCACTCATAAGCAGCGCTTGGGCGTCAGTGTTCACGGCGACGAACTCGACGCCCTTCAGGCCGGCGTCGATCATTCGGTTGATGGCGTTCACGCCGCCGCCGCCGATGCCGACGACCTTGATCACGGCCAAGTAGTTCTGTGGATTCCCCACCATCAGTGTCGTCCTGTTTCCTCGAGCTCGGGGGACGGGCTAATCCCATACCCTAAAGTAAAGGTCGAAGGTTGGATCCTTAGACCTCGTTCAGTGGTCAGAAGACTACGAGTGGTGGTCGTTCATCGTCAACCCGACAGGAAAACTCCTCGCGATCCCGGCGAGTGGTCCGACGACACTCCTCAGCCGCAGCGAACCTCGTCTCGTCGGACCACCGGGTTCTCATGGATCGACACGTCGATCGACACCACGCACCCAAGCACCACCCGGGACAAGACGGTTGCAAGTGACCGCATCTCGTCCCGGTAGTCGTCGCCCCGACCTAGGTCAGCGTCCACTCCGCCGACCAGTTCGGCCCGGACACCGCTTCCCGCGGGAACCAGCGCCACGATCCACGCCCTTAGGTCGGTCGTCACCGCCGAGGCTGCCTCGAGCAGAGGACCGACCCCGGTAACCCGGGTGCCCTCCGGTCCCAGCCGATCCACCCGAATAGTCGGCAGGTCAGCTTCTGGAATCACTGGAGTCTCCAGGACCGTGGCCGAACCGTCCAGCAACGCCCATCGCCCCGTCGGGTCCACCGCATTGACCACCGCCTGGCGCTCCACGAACCAGATCCGCACCGTGCCCGGCCAGTCACGCACCACCTTGGCCTCCGCCACCCAGGGAAGCGTGGCCACGCGACGGGCCGCCGCTTCCGATGACACGTCGACCATGGGCTCACCCGTCCGGATTCCGCTCACCTCGACGACCAGCAACCGGTCTAGCCGGCCACCTACGCCGTCGACCAGCACTTCGTCCACGTCCAGAAGGGCGGACCGGGTCGCTGCGAATGCTCCGACGGTCAGGACGACCAGCGCCAGCAGGGACCACACCCACCAGAGGCGCCGAACCGCTGGCTTCTCCTCGACCGACTCAGTCCCCACCTTGTCCGGGGGGCCCGACTCATCGGTGGGGCTGGCTGGTGGCTGGCCGTCCATCAGGACCGACCGGCGAAACCGACAATCACCGTCTCGGGTTCTAACCGGATGCCGTGCACCTCGTCCACCCGACGGACCACCACGTCCATCAGGGCCACCACGTCGTCGGCCGATCCACCCTCGTCCACCTGGATGAAGTTGGCGTGGCGTTCCGACACCGACGCCGAACCGAACCGCCAACCCTTCAGGCCGGCCTCGTCGATCAACCGGCCCGCCGAGTCGCCGACCGGGTTAGTGAACACCGATCCGGCGTTCTGTCCTCCGGGCTGGTTCTCGCGTCGCCAGCGCACTACCTCGGCGAGCTTCTCCTCACCGGAGGCCATGTCACCAACCGCCAGGACGATGGTGGCTTCCACCACAACCTCAGACTGGTCGATGGACGATGATCGGTAGCCCAGCGACAGGTCAGCGAGGGTCCGACGTCGCCCCTCCCCTGTCGCCAGGTCCACGGTGTCCGCCGACACGAGGGTCGAGGCCATATCCGACCCATGACCCCCGGCATTCATCCGGACCGCTCCACCCAACGAACCCGGCACGCCCACCGCCCACTCGAAGCCAGTGAGGGATTCGGCCACCGTCCGACGGGCAAGGACCGGCAGACTCACCCCAGCGCCTGCCACCACCGTGGTCCCCTCCGCCCGAACCTTCTCGAAGGCCTGGCCCAACTGCAAAGCCAGCCCACCGAACCCGGCGTCGGCCACAAGCAGGTTGGAGCCCCGACCCACGACCAGGACCGGAATGCCGGCCGAGGCCACGCCGGCAGCCACCGCCTCCAACTCCGATCGGTCAACCGGTCGAACAAAGCGCGCTGCGCGACCCCCCGCCCGGTAGGTAGTCATGGAGCCAATCGGATGGGCCGCCAGGATCCCCCCAGCCCGGTCGACCCCCACCATGGCCTGGTCGAACCGCACTAGTCCTTCAAGATCAGGAGTCAAGGAGGCGCTGCCTGAGGGCGTCGGGAACCGAGGTCAGGTCGCCAGCGCCCATGGTCAGGCAGAGGTCCCCCGCCCGGAGTTCTCCCACCAAGGCGTC
>JAKURX010000098.1 GCA_022451505.1 Acidimicrobiales bacterium
AGTTACATCCCGGCCGACACTGGTGTGGCTGAGGGTTGGGACTATGACGCGATGGACGAGATCTGTGCTCGGTTGAATTGTGTGCCTGATTTCCAGGAGTTCGTGTGGGACGGGACGATCATCGCCACTGGTGAGGGTCAGTTCGACATGGCTGCTGGTGGTATCACCATCACTGAGGCCCGCGATGAGGTTGTTGACTTCTCGATCAGCTTTATCAGCACCGATCAGAAGATCCTGGTGGCTAAGGACAACGCCGATATTGGTTCTCGGGCCGATTTGGAGGCCTCGGACTGCAACGTCGGGTCGATGACCGGTACTACCAACTATGACCTTTCAGTCGATGTGGTTGGTGAGGCCCGGATCGTGGCGTTTGAGTCGTTTGCCTTTGCCGTGCAGTCTCTGATTACCGGTGATGTGTGCGCGGTGATCATGGACGACGTGGCCGGTCAGGGCTATCAGGGCGCGAACGCCGATGAGGTGTCGATGGTCGACGAGGTCCTCCAGGCGGATCCACTGGGCTTTGCCTTCACTGAGGGCAGCGACCTGGTGGTTGCGTTCAACGAAGCGATCCAGTCGATGAAAGCCGACGGGACCCTGGCCGCACTGAACGGCAAGTACTTCGGTACTGCGTTCACCATGACCTACGACGACATCGGCGACGGGGCCTACGCCGAAGAGGTCGCCGAACCGGTGTCCGGTGGCACGCTCCGGGTTGGCCTGGAGGCCGAGACCGACGGGTTGAACCCGGCTGTCAACCGATTTGCGGTATCTGCCTACCAGATGGGTACCTCGGTGTACGACTACCTGGTTCGGGTGGAAGACACCCCGTGTGGGTGCGTCTACGTGCCGTCTCTTGCCGAGTCGTGGACTCATACCGACGACCTGCTGGAGTGGGACTTCAAGTTGCGGGAGGGCGTCACCTTCCACGACGGGACACCACTGACTTCCGAGGCAGCTTTGTTCGCATTCAAGATGCAGCTGACCGACCCGACGGTCGGGATCGCCATCAGGGCGTTCTTCAAGGCTGACGACCCGGAGACGGACTTCTTCGAGCCGGCTCAGATCATCGACGACTACACGATCCGGTTCCATGCCAAGCGACCGCACGTCGACTTCCCGAACGTGTTCACCGGCCAGCTCGGCATGATTCCCTCACTTGCCTACATGCAGGCCGCTACGGAGGACGGGTCGTTGAACCAGGCTCCGGTCGGCACCGGTCCGTTCATGTTCGACAGCCGAGTTCAGGACAGCATGACCCGGTTCGTCCGCAACCCGAATTACTGGGGCGGTGACGTCTACCTCGATGCCATCGAGTTCTACATCTACACGGATGGAGAGATAGCTGCGGGCGCTATGGCGGCCGGAGACATCGACACCATGGGTACCTCCAACACGGAGGCCATTTTGACCCTGCGTGGGCTCGAGGCGGACGGCTACCAGCTGTATGAAACGGACGAGGGAGAAGAGACGTTCTCCATGATGAATGCCGGTCGTCCTCCGTTCGATGACATCCGGGCCCGCAAGGCGCTCACCTACGGGTTCGCCCGGGACAACTTTGTCGAGTTCATCGGCGCAGGTGTGTTGCGGCCAGCGGACCAGGCGTTCAACCCGGAGTCGCCGTTCTTCAATCCGGATGTGAGGCAGGAGCACGACACGCCCGACCTGGCGACCCCGCTGGTCGCCGAGTACTGCGCGGACGTTCCTCACATGTGCACCGACGGGAAGATCAACGCGGAGTACCAGTACTCCGGCCCGTCGGTCATTCAGGACCGTACCTACGACCTGCTCACGGACGGGTGGTCGGACCACTTCAACTTCACGAAGGACATGGTGCTCCAGGACGACCACATCACCCACGCGATCCTGGGTATGTGGGACTTCATCACCTGGAGACAGTTCGGAGGTCGCAACCCTGACGGCCACATCCTTTGGACTTCGTGCGATTCCATTGGTCCGCTTTCCCTCAACTGGCCGCGGTTGTGTGACCCGGCTCGGGATGAGTTGATGTATGCGGCACGAGCCAGCGACGATCGTGAGGCGAACGTGGGACTGTGGCAGCAGTGGGCCGAGAACATCAACCAGAGTTACACCTACCTGTTCCAGACCCACACGATGTGGAACAACAGCTACTCGCCGCGGGTCCGGAACATGTGCGGTTATGTCCTGACGGATGGATCCTTGCCCCGCTGCCATGTGGGTGGCGGTGCCATAGCTTGGAGTCAGATGTGGATTGAGGAGTAACAACGCAACGTAAACCTTTAACAGGCGTGTGAAAGGGGGGCGGTCGGCTAAGCCGGCCGCCCCCCTCACGCTGAGGGGACTTCCATTCGATGGCTTTTCTGGTTCGCCGGTTGGCGTTCATGTTCGGGGTGTTGTTTGCCGCAACGTTCCTGGCCTATTCGGCCATGAACGTGCTCGGTGACCCACTGTTCAACGTCGTCGGTTTCTATGCCTCCATTGATTGCGACGCTGTCCTAGCTGGGGAGGTCGAGGACGTCGTAGGGACCCGTCCAGGCAGCAGTGTCGGTGAATGCCAGATCGTCGCCGAGGCCCGGGAGAAATACCACCTCAACGACCCGCTGCCCGTCCGGTACGGCCGTTGGGTTGGCGCAATGGCCCAAGGGGACTTCGGGGAGTCGTTCAAGAACTACATGCCGGTGAGCACCATTCTTGCTGAACGGCTCCCCAAGTCGCTGCTACTCATGGGCATGTCCGTATCCATAGGGCTGGGGGTTGCGATCCCGTGGGCCGTGGCCTCCGCCTACCGGGCGAACGGAAGGTTAGACAAGGTGTCGACCACCGGAGCGTTCGGCCTGTTATCCATCCCTGGTTTCGCTGTTGGGGTCATCCTGTTCTACTTCTTCGTTATCCGATATCAGATCTTCCCCAGCCGGTTCGTGGACGACGACCTCTTCTCGCGACTCCGCTCCCTCTTTCTCGCCGCGCTCACCCTCGGCCTGCCGTTGGCCGCGATCTACCAGCGGCTGCTACGCACCGACCTCATCACCACCCTCCAAGAAGACTTCGTTATCACCGCCAAAGCCAAGGGCCTCTCGGATCGCCGGATCATGTTCCGGCATGTCCTCAGGCCGTCCCTGTTTGGGACGGTCACAGTCGTGGGCCTGAACACAGCCGCTTTGTTCTCTGGCTCGATCATCATCGAACAGATCTTCTCCATCCCCGGAATCGGACGGGAGTTATACGTATCCGTTGTCCGCGACGACAACCCAGTGGTCCTCGCTTGCGTGGTTGTCATAGTGGCCGCCTTCGTGATCATCAACAGCGCCGTGGACCTTCTCTACTCATACCTTGACCCACGGGTGAGACGTGACACTTAATACGAGCGAACCCATTGCCGTTGAGAGCCCCCCCAAGGCTGCCGACGGGCCAGATGCCGACAAGGTCGCCCCACGTCGGCTTGGGATCAGTTTTTGGACGGCCATCGGCTGGATACTCCTAGTCTCGGCCGCGGCACTCGTTGCCCCGTGGCTCCCCATCGCCGACCCGGAAGAGATCGGCGTCGGTGGCCGGCTCGATAGCCCGGGTTGGGACAACTGGTTCGGCACTGACAGCAATGGCCGGGACATGTTCTCCCGCACCATCTGGGGGGCCCGAGTCTCACTGATGGTCGGGCTCGTCTCGATCCTGGCCGGCTTTCTGATCGGCGGGGTGATCGGCGTGGTCAGCGGCTACCGCCGCGGTTTCATAGACAGGACCCTGAGCTTCTTCGTCTTCGTCATCCTGAGTTTCCCCTCACTAGTCCTGTTCTTGCTGGTCATCAGCATCGTGGGTCAGGGGCTGTGGGTCGTCAGCTTGACCCTGAGTCTTCTGGTTGTCCCATCGGTTGCCCGCCTTGGCCGGGCCATCACCATCGCATTCTCCGAACGGGAGTTCGTGGCCGCCGCCCGACTGCTGGGGGCCACGAACCGACGGGTCATGGTGAGGGAGATCCTGCCCAACGTTCTCATCCCCATGTCCGTCATACTCCTTCTCGGCCTCGGCCTGACCATCGTCGCCGAAGGCGGCCTCGCCTACCTGGGACTGTCGGTGGCCGAAGGGTTCTCGTGGGGCAAGATGATCCAAATCGGCGCGGCACCCCGAACATTGCGGACCGCCCCCTGGGCGGCCTTCTTCCCGATCGGTGCCATGTTCTTGACCGTGCTGTCCTTGAACTGGGTTGGCGACCGGCTCCGCCAATACTTCGACATCCGCGAACAGGGAATCGGGAGTCGCTGAGATGGCCGGAACCCTGCTGAGCGTTCAGGACCTGAAAGTGGGATTCCGCACCGAACAGGGTGTCGTCCGGGCCGTCGACGGCGTCTCGTTCGACCTTGAAGCAGGCCAGACACTCGGTGTGGTAGGCGAGTCCGGCTCAGGCAAGACGGTCACCGCCAAGGCCCTCATGAACCTGTTGCCCTCCTACGCCCATGTCGAAGGGACGGTCAGCTTCGGTGACCGCGACGTGTTTGCCATGGCCGCCAACCGGGAGAAACACTTCTGGGGGGTCGAGATGACCATGGTGTTCCAGGACCCCATGACATCCCTTAACCCGGTTAAGAAAGTCGGCGAACAGATCGCCGAATCTCTGCGGGTCCACCTGAAAAAGAGTCGCCGGGAAGCCTTTGCCGAAGCCGGGGACCTGCTCGAACAGGTCGGCATCCCGGAACCCGGAAAGCGCCTCACCCAGTATCCACACGAGCTTTCAGGTGGGTTACGCCAGCGGGTGGTGATTGCCATGGCCCTGGCCTGTGGCCCTCACCTTCTGATCGCCGACGAACCGACCACCGCGCTTGACGTGACCGTCCAGAAGCACATACTCGACCTGCTCGACGACCTTCGACGGGATCGGGGGATGGCCATGATCCTCATCACCCATGACCTGGGAGTGGTCAAAGGCCGGGCTGACGAGATCATGGTCATGTACGCCGGCCACACCATGGAGGAGGCCCCCACGGCCACTCTGTTCTCCGAGATGCGCCACCCCTACACCGAGGCCCTTCTGGAGACCATCCCCAAGATCGATACCCCCAGTCACACTCGACTGGTGCCCATCCCAGGACGGCCCCCCGAGGTGATCGAGATCCCCGACGGCTGCCCGTTCGCTCCCCGATGCCGGTACTCGATTACCAGATGTCTCACCGACCGGCCTGGACTCACCTCACACGGCTCGGGCCATAGCTGCGCCTGCCACGCCCCGGTCGGCACCCCGTCGGGTATCGAGGCCCGGGCGGCCAACGAGTCGACCGGAACCACCGCGGCGGGCCTCGACATGGACCAGTTCACACGAAAGGTCCCGGTGATCGACTTCGGACCCCCGGGAGCCGAAGGCTGATGGCCGGCAGCGGCACCGCCCACCTCCGTGACCACGACGACGTCGTCCTCCGGGTCGAGAACCTTGTCATGGAGTTCCCAACGGGGCGTCACCAGGTTGTCCACGCGGTGTCCGACATCAGTTTCGACATCCGCCGCGGGGAGACACTGGGCATCGTCGGAGAGTCGGGTTGCGGAAAATCGACCACGGCCCGGGCCATCGTCCAGTTGCCGACCCCCACCTCCGGTCGGGTGGTACTGGACCCGGGGACCGACCAAGAGGCGGAGTTGACCGCCCTGGGGGGCGAGGACCTTCGGCAGGTCCGGCCACGGCTCCAGATGATCTTCCAAGATCCGATCTCCTCCCTCAACCCCCGACGACAGGTAGGCAACATCGTCGGTGAGGGCCTACAGATCTGGGCCAAGGGATCCGATGAGGAGCAGATCAGGGCCAGGGTCGACGAAGTCCTTAACGCCGTCGGCATCGACCCGACGGTGGCCGCCAACCGCCGGCCCCACGAGTTCTCCGGCGGTCAGTGTCAGAGAATCTCGATTGCCCGCGCCGTGGTACTCGAACCCGAGATCCTCATCTGTGACGAACCGGTCTCCGCTCTCGACGTGTCGGTGCAGGCCCAGATCCTGAACCTCCTGGAGGAGATGAAAGACCGCTACGGCCTGACGCTGGTGTTTATCAGCCACGACCTGTCAGTGGTCCGCAACGTCAGTGACCGGGTGATCGTCATGTACCTGGGCAAGGTGTGCGAGGTCGGTGATGCTGACACCCTCTACTCGGTGCCCGCCCACCCCTATACCCGGGTGCTTCTGGCCTCTGCCCCCCAGCCAGCATCCACGGTGGACGAGTCCGAATCGGCCATCGGTGACGAAATACCGTCACCTATCAACCCGCCGTCCGGTTGCCGGTTCCGCACCCGATGCCCCCGGGCGGACGACCGGTGCGCAACTGAGGAACCGGTCCTGCGGGCCGTGGGTGACGACCACTTC
>JAKURX010000099.1 GCA_022451505.1 Acidimicrobiales bacterium
GTCGCGACGCCACCGGGAGCCAACAGACGCCCACAGGCGTCTACGAAGTCATCGATGTCCGGTACATGGGCCACCACGTTGTTGGCCACCAGGAGGTCGGCAACCAGTCCCTCCGACACCAGGCGGTCTGCCGATGTCCTGGTCAGGAACTCCTCGAGGACATGGAGGCCCAGCCCCCGTGCCGCGGATGCCGTGCTGGCCGTCGGCTCGATGCCGGTGCACTGCATTCCCCGCTCGTGGAAGAACCGCAGGAGGGTACCGTCGTTCGAGGCCACCTCGACCACCCGGCTACCGGCGTCGAGACCGAACCGGCCGGTCATCTCGGTTGCATACCGTTCACAGTGCGCCAGCCAGCTGCTGGAGAACCCGCTGAAGTAGGCGTATTCGGCGTCGAAGAGCTCGTCAGCCGCAGCGAAGTCCTCGGTCTGGACCAGTCGGCAGTTGTCGCAGACCATGACCCGGAGCGGATACCAGGTTTCCGGGCCGGCCATTCGCCCTGCCGTCAGGTAGGCGTTCGACGGAGGCGAACTTCCGAGGTCGACGAAGGTCGACACGAGGGTGTCCCGACAGTGCCGGCACCTCATCGGGCAGCGGTCACCAGACCCGCCACGGTGCCTCGCCGGAGTGCCACAGTTCGGTCAGGAGGTCTCGCTCCCGCACCGTGTCCATCGGCTGCCAGAAACCGTCGTGCAGGTAGGCCCGCAGCTCGTCCCGTTCGGCGAGCGTTCGCAGCGGCACGTCCTCCCAGCGGCAGGCGTCGCCGTCTACGAGGTCCAGGCAGTCGGGATGGAGCACGAAGAACCCACCGTTGATCAGGCCATCGTCTCCGAGCGGCTTCTCCGTGAACCCGGACACCCGATCGCCTTCAAGTTTCAGGGCACCGAAGCGCCCGGGTGGCTTGACCGCGGTGACCGTCGCCGGTCGTCCGTGCGACCGGTGGAACCCGATAAGGGCGGTCACGTCGATGTCGGCCAGCCCGTCGCCGTAGGTCATGCAGAACGCATCGTCCCGGCCACGTAATCAGCGATCCTCTTAAGGCGCCCCCCGGTCAGGGTCTCGTCCCCCGTGTCGACCAACGTCACCCGCCACGGCTCGGCCCGCTCCCGATGTACCTCCATGCGGTTCTCGGCGATGTCGAACGTGACGTCGGAGACGTGCAGGAAGTAGTTCGCGAAGTACTCCTTGATCATGTAGCCCTTGTAGCCACAACAGACCACGAACTCGTTCACGCCGTGGAATGAGTAGGTCTTCATGATGTGCCAGAGCAGTGGCCGTCCGCCGATCTCGACCATTGGCTTGGGTCGGACGTTGGTCTCCTCCGAGAGCCTGGTGCCGAGGCCCCCGGCCAGAATCACCGCCTTCATCCTCGTCGATCCTCCCGCTCGCGTCCCGTCGGTACGGTACCGGATCACCCGCCGGCAGACGGGTCGTGCTCAGCGTCCGGCCGATATCCGGCGATAGACCTCGAGCAATTTGTCAACGCCGGCATCCAGGTCGAAGAACCCGGCGGCCAGGCCCGTAGCCCGTCCCGGCGTGGCATCGTCGTCGAGTAGTTCCAGAAGCCTGGTCGCCGCAGCATCCAATCCCCCGGCGGATGCATCGACCACCACCCCGGCGTCGGCCCCATCCACCATGGACGCCGCATCCACCAGACCGGAATTCACGATCACCGGCCGTCCGACGGCCAGAAACTCACCGATCTTTGTCGGCATGGCCGCAACGAGGCTGATGCCGGCATCATCGCGACAGACGCTCAGCCCTGCGTGGCAGGAGGCGATGAGGGCAGGCATCTCGCCGGGCGTCGCCGAGGTCCGGACTGCGCCGGCCCTGTCGAGTTCCGGGTCCCAGTCGGTGCCACCGGGCGAGGCCACCACCAGTTCGATCGGACGACGGGTCCGCAACTCGGAGATCAGGTCGAGCATGGTGGGCACGTCGTAGAACCGGTTCAGGGTGCCTGCCAGCAGGAGTCGAACCGGGTCCGTGCCGGGCATCGGTGAGGGCTTGAACCGACGACGATCCACGCACGTCGTCACGACAGTCGCCTTCGGTCCGACCACGCCGCCGTACCGTTGATCCAGTTCATCGATGGCGGACTGGGTCAGGGCCACCACGTGCCGTGACCCGACCGCCGCCCGTCGTTCGATGCGCTGGAATACCCACGCCTGGGGAGAACGGGCTGAGAACACACCGGTTGCCACCTTCTGGTCCGCCCAGAAGGAGCGAACGTCCCACAGCCAGCGCTCGGCTCCAGACCACATGGCGGCGGCTGCCGCCATGTCGCTCCTCGCATGCACCAGGTCAGCTCCCCTGATCGACCGTGCCAACCGGGCCACCCGACCGAAGCCCGCACGGGCACCGTTGCCGCCGAACCTGTGAGGGGTCCAGACCACCCCGTGACGGGAAAGGTCCGCTGCGATCGCCTCGTCCACGTGGTGCTCGAAGCTGTGTAGGTCGACCCCCACGCCCCGCTCGGCCAGACGCTCGACGTACGCGAGCACCTGGGAGGCACCCACGGTGCTGGTGACGGGATCAACGGAGAGGTAGGTGACGCGGGGAAGGCCCTGGCGCTCCATCACAGAACTCCGAGGCTGGAGAGGACCCCATCCCATCCGGCCAGCACCGTCGGATCCCCGTATGGACCGAGCGCCGCGACATGGCCCATCTCGCCATCGACGCTGCGGAGTTCATGGTCTTCGGCATACCTCCCCAGCGCCTCCATCCAGTCGTCGGCAGTCGTGCAGAGCGCCTGGTCGGACAGGCCGGCGACGTTCATCGCACGCCGGTGCGAAGGGGTGTCGGATACCACCACCGGCAGTCCGAGGCGCCAGAAGATCCTCATCCGGTTCTCGGGCTTTCCGACCGTGTACGGGTCGTCCAACTCGACCGGGACGATGGCCAGATCGGCCGCCATCGCCACATTCCGCAGGTTCCTGACCGACCATTCATGGACCCGGACCTCGATCCCCCACGCCGCCACGATCTCGGCCACCTCCCGGACCCCGAACCTGTTCATGAAGCGGGGTGACCGGAGATCGGTCACGAGGTGCAGTGTGAGTCCCGATGGGGTGCTCAGCCGACGGAGCGCCGGTAGCACCTGCTCGATGGCCACCAACGTCGTATGCATGCCTTCCCAGACCACCTCCAGGCGTCCGTCGCCAGCCGCCGACCGGGGGGCCAGCGGCTCGACCTCGCCGTGCAGGTCGAGCACCACGTGGGCGTTGCCGGTGAATCGCTCGAGCTTGTCCGCCTGCTCCGGCGTACTGCAGACCACGGCGTCGGCTCGCTGGATCAGACGGACGGCGGCGCGGCGGTGGTCGAGGACCGGACGTGAGAGAGGACCGGCCATCCACTTGGCGAACCCTCGTGTCAGGCTCCTGGGCGTCCTGCGTTCATCGAGAAAGGCATCCGGCAGGTCGAGGATGAGCCCCGTTTCCGGTGGCGCGCCGACCCATCGCGTGATGTCGGCTTCCGACGAGAGGACGACCAGGCTCAGGCCCTCCCAATCCTTGACCAGATCTACGTCGATGCCACGCGCCGCGGCGTATCTGGGAAACCGTCGCCGATCACCCGGAACCGACAGGTCCGGTGACAGCGGCACATACCCGATCCGGCCGCCGACACCATGTCCCCCAGTCATCGGATCCAGTCTCGCACCTTCCCCGTCCGATCTATGAACAGCCCTCAATCGGACCCCGTGGTAGGCATGGGTCTGTGGTTCGTCGCCTGATAGTCAACGCCGACGACTTCGGCCTCGCTGGGTCCGTCTCGACCGGGATCATCGACGTCTATCAGGCCGGCCAACTCAGTTCCACCACCCTGATGGTCAACATGCCGGGGACCGAGGAGGCTGTCGACCTGGCTGAACGCCATCCGGGCCTGGGGGTCGGCCTCCACTTCAACCTCACCGAAGGGCGCCCACTGACCGATGCCCGATCCCTGGTCGACTCCGACGGAGCGTTCCTGCTCCGGGGCGAACTGGTCCGCCGATCGGTCCGAGGACGAGTGGAACAGGGCGAGATAACCCGGGAACTGACGGCCCAGTTGGACCGTTTTGTCTCCCTCGGGCTCACCCCGACCCACCTGGACAGTCACCAACACGTCCACATGGTGCCCACGGTCTTCCGGGCCATGGCGCCGGTACTCCGTGAGCGGATTCCCGCACTCCGCGTCGTGGTTCCTGCCGGACGCCACACCTCGCGGCCGCAGCCCGCCACCATGGCGGTCAACACCCTCCTTCGCCTGTCAGCGGCCTCCATCCGGCGGAGGTTTCCCGGTAGGACCAACGACCGGTTCGTCTCCCTGCACCAACTGGGTACCGCCTGGCCGTGGAACAAGGATGCCTACCGCTCCCTGATCGGCTCCGTGCCCTCTCAGGGGGTGACAGAACTGATGGTGCATCCGTTCGCCGCGGCCGACGACCTGGAGCTCCGCTATGCCGATGACCCGATCCGGGACGTCCGGATGGCCTTCATCGCCATGTGCCGGACCGAGCACCGGATCCTGACCGAGAACGGTGTATTCGATGACGACGACATCGAGTTGGTCACCTACGCCGAGGCGGGCTGACGCCTCCGTCAGGGGCGAACGACGACCACGAGGTGTCCGGTCAGACCGGCTGTCCCGGGAATCCGACAGAGAAGGTCGTCAACCGGATTCAGGATCCGGGCAACGACCCGTCCCAGTGACCGACTGACCTTGTAGACCCACCGGAGCGGAAGTAGGAGCCGGCCATGGATGGCCACCGAACCCGCGCCCAACCGGACCAGGTCCCGTCGAACCTGTCCGGGTGTCACGAACTCACAGTGGGCCCGGACCGCGGTGGACCCCCGTGAGGCCCTCCTGACCTGGAGTCGTTCGTACAACCAGTACCCGTCGATCGCCCACCGGTTGACCATGGTGACGACGATCGTGCCGCCCGGCCGCAGGACCCTGAGCATCTCCCGCCAGGCGGCCTCGTTGTCCACTGCGGGAAGATAGCGGAGGACCTCCAATGCGAGCACCACGTCGAAGGTCCCGTCGTCGTACGGCAGGGCGGTGATGGATCCGTCCCGGATGTCCACTCCGGGATTCGTCGCGATGGCCAGTCGGCGCATCTCCACTGCCGGCTCCAACCCCGACACCACGAAGCCGAGCTTTCGGATCTCCGCCACCTGGCTCCCGGTCCCACACCCCACGTCCAGGACCTTGGCCGATCGGTCGTGACGGCTCAGTTCCCGGTAGACGATGCGGTCGATCTTCTCCCGGCCGAGGAGAAACGCCGTCGCCAGATAGCCGTCCTCGGTCAGGGTTCGATACTCCTCCTCGAACTCCGAGGCCTCCCGATCATGCTTGGCGATGGCTAACTCCCGGGCCCGAGCAGCATCGTCTCCACCCTCCGACTCCCAGGCCATCAACCCACCTCCATCTGAGCTTCGCTCCTCCGATCTGACGGTGTCGAACACCCTCCACTCCAGTAACCGCAAGGACATATGACGTCTGACCGCTGCGTCGCGCCGAGGTCCTCGGGTTGGTCCGAGCAGACAACCTCGCGGCCTACCATCGCGGTGGAACCAGAGTCACATACCCGATCACGATCGACGTCACGTGGGATCATCGCCTCTCTGCCGATGGTCGATGGCTGCCTGCAGGCCGGCTACGGCCAGTATGGACAGTGCGAAGAGAATCTGCCCCCTATGCCTGAACGCCGTTCCCAGATTCCCCTGGGTGACCGCCGACGAGAGGGTCACGGCGAGGATCAGGCTGGCAGGCAGGGCGACAAGGTGACTTTCCCGGCGTCGTACCCAGGCGCCTACTCCAGCGAACACGAAAAGCGATAGCCAGATGATGGACTCATACCCCGCTGCCTGACGCCTTCCACTCATCTCCGCCTCCCACGGAACGGGCCGGACGGTCACCGCCAGAAGACCGCTCGGGAAGGCCGTGAGGCTGGCAGACAGGTCATTGTGTACGACAACAGCGTGGCCCTCGTTGTCGATCACGAATTTCTGATCGTACGGCCCCAGATGTTCTACCCGATCGAGAACGTTCGTATCGGCCCCTTCGACCGTCGATAGCGAC